>JAGMDA010000567.1 GCA_023128935.1 Candidatus Eiseniibacteriota bacterium
GTCGGATCAGGATGGAGGCCAAAGAGAGCAGCAGGTTCTGTGGCATCGGTCTTGGCTGCACGGGATCGGGCGGCCGTGTCCCGGTCGCGATAAGTCCTCCAGAGGTTTAGGAGGTGTTTTCTCAACCCCTCACCATCCTCATGGTCGAACACCCAACCGGCTTGAGTGCGCTCAACCAGTCGGGCGGCATCACCATCGTGCGGCCCCAGTGTCAGAATCGGCACGCCGGAGGCCAAGTACTCGAACAGCTTGCCGGTTACCATGCTGCGGGCCTGCGCATCCCTGCCGATGAGGAGCAGGAGCAGTGAGCTGCGGCGCAAGAGCCGGATGCTCTCACGGTGAGGCAGATAACCCGGCAGCTCGGCGACGCGGTCAAGCGGCGGGCGCCGGAGCCTGGCACGCATATCATCATCCAAGCGTCCTGCAAAGCAGAGGTGCACACCGTCGGCAAAACCCTCCTCTTGCTCGATCAACTCCTCGACTATCTGTAGGAACAGTTCGGGGATCCGGTTTCCGAACAGAGAGCCCGAGTGTGTGATCCGCAGCTGGTCAGGGGGGGCATGGGGGATACCCCGGAAATCCGCGGGATCGAAACCGTTTGGGATGATCACGAATCGCTCCGGATCCAGCTCGCCATAGCGCCGCCGGAACTCATCTACCATGGTTTGGCCCACGACGATGTTTCGTTCAGCCTCACGGATGCAGGAGGATTCCAGGGCCAGGTCGATCCGGCGGGCTATCATCGGGCGACTCGGGTAGAAAGTCGCCTGTGTCCAGGGATCTCGGTAGTCTGCGACCCACGGGAGTGCGGTCCTCCGGTGCAGGCCGCGTGCGATCAGATGGGTCGTAAAAGGCGGCCCCGAGCTGAACAGGAGCTGGCAGTCATAGTCACGGATCATCCGTGTGCCCTGGCGGATGCCGAAGGGCAGCCAACCCATGCGGCCGTCTGGTATGAAGAAGGTCCCCCGGATCCACCGCATGAGGCGCCGGCGTAGGCCGCCTTCAGCGCGTGATTGGGATGTAATGTCCAGTGACTGCGTCGCACGCCGACCGGTCAACGCCCGGTAGGCACCGTAGAGCTCCGGGCAATAGCTGCGGCGGACAATGAGGCCCTCGGGAAGCTCCTGCATCAAACTCGCGTCTCGAACAGGGAAAGCCGCATCTTCGCGCACGGTCAGCACAACGGGCTGCCAGCCAAACTCGGGAAGGTAACGGATGAACTTGAGACCGCGCTGCACACCCGGCCCCCCCGAAGGGGGAAAGTAGTAAAGGATGAAAAGAACCCTGCGCATCCAACCTCCCGCGTTCCAGGCTTGCCCGCCGGCGAGCCCGGGGATTCTAGCAACCGGTGGCCGCACAGATAAGCTTTTTGGCTGCGGGAGCGGAGGCCTTTTGGCTGCGGGAGCTGGTGTTTTGCAGCAGGTTGATGGACGGAGGCAAGGCCGGGTCTTCTGGGTCAGGCGGAGCAGGGTACGGATTGCCTGCCACTGCGTGCCAGCGATTCCGCAATTGCCACGCAGGACTTCGTGGCGCACGCCTTGAGCTTGACGCTCGACGGTCCTATGCTCCCGCTCGGTGCAATTGTGGCCTGATTGAGAGGGGGATGCCATGGGGATGCTCGGAGGCAGGCGTGGTCACGCGATTGCGATCGCAGTTCTTTTCCTCGTGCCCCTCGCTTTCTTCTGGGACATGGTGGTCCGTGGGCATGAACCCATCGCCCCCGACACACAGGCCGTTCGGCCCTTGGGGGTGTGGGCGCGCCAGGCACAAGAGGGGCTTGGAGAGATGCCGCTCTGGTGCCCCGGAGTCTTCTCTGGCATGCCCTCCTACGGGAGTTTCGTCTACACACCCTCGGGACCGCTCGACCTCGTCCGTGATCTTCGGCTCCTCTGTGGCGGCAACCGGGGGCTGGAATACTTCGTCAGCTTAATGATCGGGGCCCTGGCAATCTATGCGCTGCTGGTCTTGCGCCGGAAGCATCCCTTATGTGCGCTGAGTGGTTCTGTCATCTACACAATGACGCCCTATATGTTGGGCCTGATTGCTGCGGGGCATAGCACGAAGCTCCACGCCCTCTACCTTGCGCCGGTTGTGTTTCTTGCCGTTGAGCTACTCTTGAGGAAGCGCGCGCTTGTGGCCACTGGCTTCTTGGCTGTCGCCCTCGCGTTGCAGCTGTGGAGCAACCACCCGCAGATCACCTACTACACTATGTTACTGAGTGCTCTCTATGTCCTTGGCGTTCTGCTCTGGGACCGCCCTGAGTCCTGGCGTGGCAGAGGGCTTGCGGTGGGTCTGCTGTTGGGCTTCGTGGGGGTCGCACTGGCGGCTGGTCTTGCGATGGAGCCCTACGCGGCGGTGATGGAATACACGCCCTATTCGATCCGCGGCGCGCCCAGCGCGCTCAGTCAGACCCCCAATGCCGGCGCAGGTGTGGGATGGGACTACGCAACGGCCTGGTCCTTTCCACCTGGAGAGCTTATCAGCTTCCTCTTCCCGGCCTGGTTTGGCCTCGAGGGAGGAACCTATTGGGGCATGCTGCCCTTCACCCAGTCCACGCACTATTTCGGAGCATCCGTACTGCTGCTCGCGGTGCTGGGCCTGCTGCTCTCCTCGGGACGCAGGAGGTGGATATGGCTCGCTCTGTCCTGCGTGATTCTGCTGATCGGGTTTGGCCGTCATCTACCCGTCCTCTATCGTCCGATGTACGAGCTGCTTCCGATGTTCAACCGGTTTCGTGTTCCATCGATGATCTACGCGCTCCTCCCATTGCTGGCCGCATTTCTGGCAGCCGAAGCGATGAGCGCGATCCTCGCAGACGGGATTTGGAGCAGCGCGCGCAGTCCGAAGGGAAAGAAAGCACAAGACAGCCGTCAGCCCGGAAAGGGGGGCAAGGGAAGCGGTGACGAGCAAGGCAGAAGGCGATCGATAGCACGGGATGCTGCCAAACGGGATGGTACCAAGGAGTCTGCACGGGATGGTACCAAGGCGTCTGCACGGATTGGTACCAAGGAGTCCGCACGGGCTCGGGCCAAGGAGTCTGCGCCAGGCCCCAAGCCTGATTCTCCTGGGCCAGGATGGATCCGCCGGCGATGGGGTGGAGTAACACTCGCCTTCCTGCTGCTTCTGATTCTCTGGCTCGTGGCAGGTTCATGGGTGACAGACCGGATGCGCTGCGGTGGGGCGTTCATGAGCGCAAGGGAGTCCTCCCAAATCGGGCCTCACATTACATCTGTCTTACAGGGAGGATCGGTTGATCAGCTCCAGCGAGCCGGTGTGCCCGACGAGCTGGTCAGACTCATGACGCGGAGGATGTCGTTCCTTCATTCGACCGTCGCGCTCTCTCTCCTCTTCCTGACCTTGATGGCCGTGGTGATTGAGGGGCGGCGGCGCGGTTTGCTCAAGGGTGAAGCTGCCGCGGCGTTGATTTTTCTGATCATTGTGGCGGATCTTTGGGTCATAGATCGCAAATTCTACAATCCCGTGCCGCGCCAGCAATCCGAGGTGATCTTGCAGGAGGATGAGGTTGTACGCTTCTTGAAGTCGCAGGAGGGGCCTTTTCGTATCGCACCACTCACAAAAGAAGGCTTCGGATCCAACCGCTATGCAGCCTTCGGGATCGAGTCGGTCGGAGGTTACCAGCCGGCCAAACTCCGGATCTATGATGATCTGATTCAGTCAGGAGCGCTCACTACGCTGCCTGTACTTTCGATGCTGAATGTGCGGTTCATCCTAACGGATCAAAATATGGAAGCATCCGGGCTCCTGCTTGCTAGTGCTGCCCGGTCTCTATCAGGCAAGACGGTCTACATTCACGAGAATCCGCTCGTGATGCCCCGAGCCTGGTTTGTGCGTGAACTGCGCAACTGGCCGGATGCCAAGATCCTCCTGAGCCAGATGCGAGCACCCGAATTTGATCCGGCGCGCACAGCCTACGTATACCACGAAGAGATGACGGAGCTACCTGACTCGCTTTCGAGTGGTGAGGTCCTGTCATTTGAGGTCGGCACTCACCACCAGCAGGCGCAGGTCCGCGTCACTGGGCCGGGGCCAGGACTGCTGGTCATGAGTGAGATTGCCTACCCGCCAGGCTGGATAGCGACAGTCAACGGCGAGGAGACGCCGCTCCTGCGCGTCAATCATGTACTGCGGGCCATAAAGCTACCTCCCGGGGAACACCTTATCGAGGTACGGGCCGTCTCGCGCGCTCGCCGGGCAGGTGTTCTCGCCAGCCGGTTCTCGGCACTACTCGTCCTCCTGCTGATCGCAGCTGGTTGTGTGGGGAAGCGCCTAAAAGCGCATACATTGATGGGACGAAACCAGCCCACGGACTAGCAAGATCGGTGCCGGGTGCCCGCCACGGCCCTCGATGGCCTGGGCCGGAATTGTTATATTACCCTGTTGTCGTTATCAGGTTCTGTCGTCGTTGTTTTGTTCTGCTTCTGCTTTCTTGTTGCGCTGTTGATTTATTGTTGCAGTGCTGCTTCTTTGCTCCGGGGTTGGTTTTTGTTCCAGGGTTGGTTTTTGTTCCAGGGTTGGCTTTTTGCTCCGGGGTTGGCTTTTTGTTGCGGGGTTGGCTTCTTGCTCTGCTATTGTTTTCTCGTTCCGCGATAGTTATTTTTCTCCATTAGTATTATCTTGTTGATTCTGAGCTGCATTCGCGCTATATTTCACTAGTTCTTCTTACCAGGTTTCTCCTTTTTCCCCGGAGGTCCACTAATGATCCTCGCCCAGTGTATGTCCTCTGTTAAACCTAGCTCAGCTAAACCTCATCCCTCTAAACCTGGATCTATTGAACCTAGCGACGCCACCGGCGAAGCATCCGGCTTTCGCGCCCATCTTCCGGCCGCCAGGGTGGACGCGGAGCTACGCAAGTCTCTGTCCGCGCTGCAGCGCGCGGAGAAGTGCGTCGTGCTGTGGTTCGCGGAGATATTGCAGCGCAAGCTATACCGCGAACTCGGCTACTCGTCGATTCACCAGTACGCGCACGGCGCACTCGGATTCTCCCCCAACAAGACATACCGCTTCCTGCGCCTAGCGACGGATCTAGAACGCTTGCCCCAGCTGCGCGCATCAGTCGCCAATGGTGAGATCGGCTGGACGAAGGCACGCGAGGTGGTCAAGGTGGCCAGTGCGGCCAACGAGTTGCGCT
>JAGMDA010000568.1 GCA_023128935.1 Candidatus Eiseniibacteriota bacterium
GAGGACGATGAAGGCAATGGCATCGGACCTTGAGGCGGCCAAGGGGGCGATGGTCCCACCTTCGCTATGGCCGATCAGGCCAATCTTCTTGGGATCGACCTCGGGACGCTGTTGTAGAAAACGGACCCCTGCCAGCGCATCCTCGGTGAAGTCGGCTGTCGTGGGCCGCGTTCCGCCGCCGGTCGAGCCGCCCACCCCTCTGTCATCAACGCGCAGGACAGCGATGCCACGCCGCGTAAGGTTGTCGGACAACACCAAGAAGGGCTTGTGGGCGAAGACCGTTTCGTCGCGGTCCTGTGCCCCGCTGCCGGAAATGAGGAGCGCGGCCGGGAACGGCCCGCCCTCCGATGGCAGCGTGAGTGTGCCTGCCAGCGTGATGTCGCCATTGGCATAGCTAACCTCGATTTCCTCATAGGGGAAAGGCCGTTTCGGTTCCTGGGGACGTACCGGCCCAACGACCTTCTCGCGACTAAGGGTCAAGGGCAGGCTCTGCCCAGATTGGGAGAAGGTCCCAATTATCCTGCCGGCTTCCAGCTTCCCCTTGAAGACAGGATTGCCGGGAACGTCCATGGAGAACTCGATTTCAGCGCCGCGCACGCGAAGCCGCAGCGGTATGCCCGTGGCCCCTTGCATGGGACTATCCATCGTCCCAGACCATTTCTCCTTCTCATGCACAAGGTGGATGATGATCGTGAGCCGCGTCCCGGAAACCTCAAGCGCTCCCTGCCAATCGCCCACGAATTCAGAAGGTTCCTGAGCGACGGGATCTTGTGTGAGAATGCCGGGAACGCAGAGAAGAACGATGGCTGTGGCGCACGCCCACAGGATGCGCGCTCTTCTCATCGGGGAAACGCCTTTGATCTCTGTTCTGGCCGCTCGATACGCCATCCTTGAAACCATAGTTCTGCTCCTCCTGATCGCCTTTCATGGTTCTGCTCCTCATGAGCGCCCTGGCAGCGGTAGTTGAGGACCCCGAGCCTCTGATGCCCACGCCACTAATAACGAGTCTATAGGAAAATGAGTCCACAGGAAAACCCTGCGGCATGAGCACAAACTGTGTGAGCTAGTGCCGCAACCGTAGGTGCGCCGGACGGGGTGGGCAAGGGATTCGCTGCTCCACACTATGCCGCTCTCTTTCCGTCCCCATGAACCCCTTGCCCCGGGTCATGCTCATCACCCCCTTTCTTACAAGCAGGTTACATATCATTCTCAGGTTGTTCGCGTGGCACCGGCTTGAGCGTGGGATTGGCGGACAGAAGCTGGTACTCGATCGCGCTGACCACTCCCTGCGCTGCGCATGGGCGGGGCGGGTACGCGTTCATGCTGGCCTCCAGACAGCGTTGATGGTGCCCGTTTCCGCCAGCCGGTATTGCCTCACCCGGCTGTGGCTGTTTTCCGAACACGGCTGTGAAACAGAAAGTCGAACCCTGGCCGACAACACTCTGGACAGAGATGCGCCCATTCATCATCTCCACCAGCTGTTTGGATATCGCCAGGCCAAGCCCGGTGCCGCCATAGCGTCGGGACAGCTCGGGATCAACCTGGGAGAATGACTGAAACAGCTCATCGATGCGGTCGTGGGGAATGCCGATACCGGTGTCCCTGACGGAGAAACGCAGGGTGGCCAGGGGACCTGACTCTTCGTCGAGCGAGACGTCGATGACCACCTTGCCGGCATCGGTGAACTTCACCGCATTGCAGGCCAAGTTGGTGAGTACCTGCCCGAGCCGTCCGGGATCACCCCGCAGGCCGACTGGCACCTCGGGGGCTATGCGGCAGGTGAGTTCGAGTCCCTTCTCGCGCGCAGGCTGGGCGACCATGGCGAGCACCTTGCGGGTCACACTGGGCAGATCGAAGTCGATCACCGTGAAATCGAGCTTGCCGGCATCAATCTTGGCGAAATCGAGCACATCATTGACGAGCTGGAGCAAGGATTCGGCGCAGTCGCCTACTGTTCGGGCATAGGCGGCCTGTTGGGGCTTGAGATCTGATTCGAGCAACAGGTCGGTCAGGCCGATGATGCCGTTGACCGGCGTGCGCATCTCATGACTCATGCGGGCCAGCCAAATCACCTCCTTGGACAACAGGATCGCGGTCCGGTCATCGTTTTCGAGTTCGCGTGCGCGCACAATCATCCCATCCTCCGGACCCCAGCAACGCATCCTCCTGGTACCGTTGCCGGCGACCGTGGCGTCCACATTCGTCTCAAGGTCTCGATCCATCATTCACACCCCCATGGTTGCAGTCTTCGCAGGCCCAGCGCCCGCAGCGGTTCGGGGTAGGGGAGTGCAAACAGCGTTCCGGGCATTACGGGAAGCCCCACTGGTGTCCTACGGGAG
>JAGMDA010000569.1 GCA_023128935.1 Candidatus Eiseniibacteriota bacterium
CTCTCTACTGCGACAGGTTATGCTGCCTCCGGAAGGCAAGTGCGGTCATAACTACTATCTGTTCTCTCGCGAACCGATCTGGGGTTGGGGGCACGGCGGCCAGGTCTTTCACGAGAGCCTCGCCATGCTCGCCTACGCCCTCATGGATCCCGAGAGCGCCATGGACTCCCAGCGGATCTACTCCGAGCGTCAGCATCCCAACGGCTATATCAATTATCGCACCGGCCCCTACCTAGACGAGACCATCCCTACCTCCGGCCAACTGACGACCTCGGCGCCTTGGTACGCTTGGATCAATTGGGAAGTCTATCAGCTCACCTTGGACAAGGCATTCCTTCAGGAGATGTACCCCTCGAGTGCAGCATTCTACCGCTACGTCACGAGCCAGCGCGATCGCGATGCAGATGGGCTCTGCGAGTGGGGAGCCCACGCGGTCCTCGAGTCAGTGCGGGACGGCTTGGTTGCCGTGTGGGATCAGGTCGCCTGGCCGAGCGAATTTGAGGCCATGGACATGAATGTCATGCTCGTTCAGGAGGCCAAGGCGCTTGCAGCGATGGCGGATGAACTCGCCCTGGAGTCAGAGGCCCTGGCATGGCGCCGGGATGCACAGCAGCGGAGCGCGAGGATCAACCAGACGATGTGGGATGATGCCACGGGCTTCTACTACCACGTGAAGTTTGACAACCACAGTTTCACATACAGCGAGCCCAACGATCTCAAGCGACAGGAGATTATCGGTTTCCTTCCCATGTGGGCCGGTCTCGCGAGTCCGGATCAGGCCCAACGCTTGGTGAGCGCCCTAACGGATCCCGCCCGGTTCTGCAGACCATTTGGAGTACCCTCCCTGTCCGCCGACGATCCGTACTACAACCCAACCGGCTACTGGAACGGCCCCGTGTGGGTGGAGTGGGCCTATCTCGTCGAGCGGGGATTGATCCAGTATGGCTACAAGAGGGAGGCCCGGGACCTGGTGGACCGTGTGGCTGCCGTCATGATCGAGCGGCTTAAGGAGGACCACACCTTTTGGGAGTTCTACAGCCCCGACGACTCTTGGGGCGGGTACCATCAAACCTACATCTGGGCTGGCCTAATCAGCCGCATGCTTCTGGACGTCCACCCATGATACTTCCCGTGTTGCTTCTCGTCCGCTCGCATACATCCCCTCGTCATTACCCCGGCAGGCCGGCTTCCTCCTCTCCTTGTCTGCCAAAGAGCCTTTTCTATTTCCGGATTATTCTATAGCCTGATTAACAATGCTATATATTGCCGATTCATCAATCACTGTTGGACCACTATATACGCCAAAATACATCCTGAGTCCATTATCTGTCATTATTACGGCAGCATCCTGTGGAACCGCCTTGGGGTCCCCTGGATTTCCAGCATAGCTGTCAGCCAGGTAATAGGTCTCTATGACAGGTCTATCGCAAATAGTAAATGTGAGCCCATCAGCAGATACAACATCAAATATGCCACCTTGATCATTTGAATAATTCATGTCATCGCATTTTGATGTTGTTAAATAGAGGTGGACAATACCGTCAGAGCTTATAAACGGCCCCATATTCCCAATACCGGTTTGAGGAGGGCACAAGTCAGATGGATCGATTCTAACTCCTTGGTCTCTTGTCCAGTTCAATCCGTCATTTGAAACAGCACTCAATACCCTCCAGTAGCTGTTTGCATCAATGCCATGATAGTACATCCTGTAAGAACCATCGTTAAGTTGTAGTATCTTTGCCCCTCTGATTCCTGATAATTCATAGCCATCGCCGGTGTATGTAAGCCTATCACCCTCCTCAACTGCAAAAGTTAGACCACTGTCGGAGATAGCGCTCATTATCGCTCTTCCTCCGTATTCTCCTATAGATGTCTCCTGGTCTGTATAATATAATCTAAACTTGCCATCCGTTAATTTCACTGCAAATGGCATAAATGCCTCTGTTAACCTGTAACCCTCCTCCTTCTGGAAATTCAGCCCATCATCAGAGATGTAACTGTTAACGGCATGAGGATTATCCGGTGCTCCACCATATAAACGATATTTACCATCATCTAGCCTTATAACAGTAACATCGAAGAGATATGGCTCATCAATCGCCTTCCCTTCCCAAGCCCAGCCATTTAGAAGGTTGAAACATTCAGATGGTTCCCCACTGCAAACATTTCCTTCAAATGGCTGGTTCTCTCCAATATCATCTTCATCACAACCCCAGACAAACAGGGAGAGTCCAAGCATCATGATAGTTAGAAGTACGAATATTCTATTTATTGTGATCATATCTGTTCTCCTCCTTACCTATCTGCAACCCAGTTCAACGTACACTTCGACAGTTCTTTGGTCAAGGCTGGTGCCCTGGAAATCGTGCCAACGACAACGATCCCCAGCACAAGCCTTCGCCCTTTGGGCTTCGTCCGGCAAGCTTATTCAAATTCAGCCTACTTGCGTGCCTCGCCGTAGTTTCGACGGAGGCGGGGTGGGTCCACCTCTACTTGGCCTCTGTTTCGGATCTACTTGATGGAGAACTTGTAGATCGTCAACTGCTTATAGGTCTCCCCGGGTCGCAAGATCGTAGAGGGAAAACCCGGTTGGTTAGGCGAGTCAGGGAAGTGTTGGGCCTCCAGGCAGAAGCCATAGTGCTTCTGATAAACCTTGCTCTCCTTCCCGGTAATGGTTCCATCCAAGAAGTTCCCGGAGTAGAACTGGATGCCCGGTTCTGTGGTGAAGACCTCCATGAACCTGCCGCTCTTGGGTTCGTAAACTGTTGCGGCAAGAGCAAGCTTGCCACCCCCGGAATTCAGCACATAGTTGTGGTCATATCCACCCTTGACCTCATTGATCCGCTCACCGATCGCCGTCGGTTTCCGGAAGTCCATGGGGGTTCCGGTCACATCGCGCAACTCTCCCGTGGGGATCAAAGTCTCGTCCACCACGGTGTATCTGTCCGCTAGGATGGCCAGAATGTTTCCCAGGGCATCCCCTGCACCGGCGCCGGCCAGATTGAAGTAGCTGTGGTGCGTGAGATTCACCGGAGTGGCTTTATCGGTGGTCGCCTCGTAGCTGATCTTCAGCTCATTCTGGTTCGTCACTGTGTAACTTACGGCGGTCGAGAAGATGCCAGGATACCCTTCTTCACCGTCGCTGCTGACATAGGTCAACTTGAGGTATGCGCCTTCCTGGGATTCCCCCAGCTCTGCATTCCAGACCACCTTGTCGAACCCTGCGATTCCCCCGTGCAGGTGGTTCGGGCCGTTGTTGGTGGCAAGCTCATACTCCTTGCCATCCAATGTGAACCGCCCCTTGGCGATACGATTCCCATACCGGCCCACCAAGGCACCGAAGTAGGGATGGCCGGCAAGATAGCTTTGCAGATCATCAAAACCAAGGACAACGTCGCCCAGGTTGCCATCTCGGTCGGGGACCAGTAGCGACGTTACGATGCCGCCGTAGTTGGTGATCTCCACCTGCATCCCGTTTGCGTTCCGAAGGGTGTATAGGTGGACCCCCTGGCCTTCATCAGTCTTCCCAAAGGGCTGTTCCGCAACCAGCATCTGCCCGCCACCAGGTTCGGAGGAGCAACTGAGACATGCGCATGACAACAAGAGGGTCAAACCAAGCAAGGCAAATGCTCCCGGTCCTCTTAGCCCGGACTTCTCACCGGCCCTCGTCGCGACGATGGTTCTCTTATGATTCGCTCTCAGCAATGGCCACCTCCTTGCCCAAACACTCCGTCCTTGTGGAGATATTCTCTCCCTTGAGAGCCGCTCGGCCCCATGGAGATACCTATTCTCTCCAGAACCCCTCAGCTATACGGAAATGCTCCCTTCTTGCCGGGACGCCCGCGCATGCTCCATTCTCAGGTAGATGCCCCCCTTCAACACGGGTCAGTCCCCCATCTCCCACTCCAAGATGCCCCCTGAGAAACCGGGCTTGAGCTGGACCTCAAGCCGCACTTCTCGCGTCTGCACCGTGGAGAACACTACCTCACTAAACTGATCCGCCGCGACACCATACCCAGAAGGGTTGGGTACTTCCGTCCATCTTCCCTCTTTCCTATAGAGCAACCGCCACGCAACAGGCAGCGCGCAGCCGCCACCTATGGTGGTGTCGTCGAACCAGTAGACCCGGGCCTTGGAGATTGTCCGGGCCCTCTTCCACTTGTAGGCAACCCATTCATCAGTCCCCTTGTGGTTCCACCACGTGAAGCGGGGGATGGACTGGTCATTGGATGATCGCGGGAGCTTGCCGTCATTCAGGGCCCAGGTTGTGTCCGTGCGCCAGCAATGGGAAGCACCCGGCGGCAAGGGGGGTGCCTCCCAGCGGTGGGCCGTGGGGCCGGCATCCACCGTTGGGAAGGCGGAGATCCGCAAGCGCGCGGCGCCCATGGGGATCAGGGTCAGCTCCTCGATGGGCTCATCGGAGAAGGCGGGGCTTTCCTGAAGCTTGCCCACCAACCCCCGCTCCAAGCGCCACTCGGGGATCTGCCTGGCGGTCGTTTTAAGGGCCACCGGGGCATTGACCGGAGTAAAAGGCTGCCATAGACCCGCCTCCCGCTCCACAGCAGCAGGTGCACCTGATGAATGCGTGAAGGATGCGGCCAGGTTCTCCCGATCCAGGACGAGACCATAATTCCACGGCTCAGTAGGTATCAGCTCCAGCTCCGGCCAGGCGTTGGAGCCCCCCATGCGCTTGTACGCTCCATCTATGTTGAGGGCATAGGTCAAGGGTCCCCGATCCACGGAAACGGAGTTCTTGTTCTTGGCCCACGTTCGCACGCTGATCGACATGGGTAGAGTTAGGGTCAGTCGTTCCTTCTCTCGCCAGGATCCCGTGACACGGAGGAACTGCCCACCCTTGCCCACCGCCGTCAAACCGCTGCCTTCAACAGTCAACTTGGCTTCGTGACACCATGTCGGAATTCGCACGTAGAGGGGGAAACGCACCGGGCGTGGTGACGTCAAGACCAGCTCGACCCTATCTGTGAAGGGGTAGTCTGTGTTCACTGCGATGCTGACCTCAGTCCCGCTACTGACCTTGCCCATGCTATCAAGCTGGGCCTCGCTGCCGACCTTGTCTCCGCTGCCAACGTCAGCGTCTTTGCCTACTCTGGCTGTCACACGGCAGGCCATGAGAAAGGACGCACACAGGCCGCCGTCATAGGTGGCATGCCACAGTTCCTCGGCAAGATAGGGCCAGCCGAAGGCCACGTTGTGTTGGCAGCACCGGTAGCGCTGGTAGGGGCTGTAGGCCAACATGCAGCCCCCGTTCTGCAGTTCCGGTGACTTGCTCTTGCGATCCAGAACGACCATGTTGGGTGCGGTGAGGTAATGCAGGGCCTTGAGATCGGGTGTGAATGCCGCGGGAAGGGAGTTGAAGGCCACATCCTCGCAGCGGTCTGCCCATACCGGGTCGCCCGTGATCCTGAAGAGGATCTCGAAGCTGCGCATGAACTCCACCATAGAACATGTCTCGGCCGCCTGCCGCGGTCCCGAGTACCCCGGGCGGCAGTTCTCGTCGGCGCCGAACATTCCCCCTGGCACTTGGCCATACTTCTCCATCACCTCGTGGTAGTTTCGCACTGAGGCATCGAGGAACTTGCGCTCCTTCGCCAGCTGGAAGAAGACCGCTGGTTCCCGGAAACACTGGCATATGTTCACGCCGTGCCAACTGGCGATACCGCTGGTCCAATCGCCAGTGTGTGCGTGAAGCCTTTCTGCGAGTTCCAGAAGGAAGGGCTCTCCCGTTCGATTGTACAGCCATAGAACGGTCAGCAGGTTATCGCCCCCACGAATCTTCTGCCAGCTGCCAGGCAGGAAATCCGCATCTGGCAAAGCAAGCTGCCAGCGGAAGTAGCGCTCCATGAAATCCAGCACGCGCGTGTCGCCCGAGTGCTCAAACCATGCCCGCAGGCAGTTGAGCATGATCATGTTGGGCCAGAGATCATGGTTGGTCCGATTGACCTGTGGACCGAAGTAGCCATCCTCGCGCTGGCTTCCCAAGACTCCCTCTAGCCATTTGCGCGCCCGCGAGATGATCTTCCGATCACCCAGAACATAGCCCAGGTCGCCATACCCCTTGAGCCAATAGGGAAGCTCCTCCCAGGGACTGTGTCCCTCGCCCTCTGGGTGGAGCCAGGCATTGCCTTCAGCCACACACCAGGGAGAGATCTCCTCCAAGTGGCCCACCATGCCCTGCGCCTGCAGCTCTAGCTGAGCGCGGAGCCAGCCTTCAGGACGGATCGAGCCTATGGGAAGCCGCATCAATGGATTGGGCCGCAGGGGTTTCCTGTTGGCGACATAGAGGGCACGCTCCCCTCCCACGGGGGGAGCGGCCACCGCCTCGATCGTGAGGTTGCTGGCCGCCCGGGCCTGAGCCCACAGAAAGGGCAGCGTCAAGAGAGTAGTCACAGGCAGAATCAGAAGGCTCGCCGACCGACTAAGAGGCATCTCAACTCCTTTGGCCCGGATTTCCCACCAGCTCTCGGCTGCCCCGCGCGTATCTAGCGCCCAGCGACGAAGACCGCTGAGCAGTCCGCCGCTATGACTAGGATCCATGGCAGAGAACAGGACGCCCAGACTGTAGAGCCTGTCCTGCTCTGGAGCAAGATGCTCCGTGAGGCTTGCTCTGTGGGGGCGGGGAGGGAGG
>JAGMDA010000057.1 GCA_023128935.1 Candidatus Eiseniibacteriota bacterium
TCCCGTTTCCTCAGGCGCTGCGCTCCCCGATCCCGTATCCCGTGCTCCTGCGGCCTCCCGCACCTGCTGTGCATGTACCAGGGGAACCATTAAGAGAGTGCCTCCCCCAATTGGCACCACACCTTCCCGCTTGCGGACCGCTTCCCGTATCGCATCGGACACAGCCCTTTCAAAAGTGGAAAGATGCCGCCGCGGCTGTGGGACGTTCCGGTCATGCGCCGGGTTTTCCGCCTTACTGTCCGGGAGCAATCCGGGGAGATCCTGGCCGGCAGCACGGACCCGGCCCACGCCATCGGAATCGGTATTGTCCAGATCGCGATCAGATGAGAGCACGGGCAGGATCTTCCCCGGGTTGACTCTCCGCCACGGGTCGAAAACGCGCCTGAGACCATCCATCAGCTCAAGTTCGGCCTCCGTGAAGACCCAGCGCATCGCATGGCGCTTTGACATCCCCACGCCGTGCTCTCCGGTCAAAACGCCACCGGCCTCCAGACAGATCCGCATGATCTGCTCTCCGGCCTCACGCGCCCGGCGGGACTGCTCTGCATCGGCGCCGTCAAAGAGGATTGCCGGATGCAGGTTGCCGTCCCCGGCGTGGAAGATGTTCGCAATGCGAAGATCGTTGCGCTCCGCCACCTGTGCAATGCGCGCCAGGACCTCCGGCAAGCAACTGCGTGGAATGACCGCATCGTGGCTGATGTAGTTCGGCGCCACGCGTCCAAGAGCCCCGAATGCTTTCTTGCGAGCTTCCCAGAGCTTCTCGCGATCCTTCTCGGTTTGGGCAAACTGAACGTCGGTCACGCCGCAGGAGGCCAACACTTGTTTGACCACACGTACCTGCGCATCGACAGATTCCCTCAGCCCATCAATTTCTCCCACTAGCAGCGCGCCCGCGTCGAGCGGAAAGCCGACGTGAAAAACCTCTTCCAGCGTCCGCAGGACAACGGAATCGATCATCTCGAGCGCCGCCGGGACCACGCCCTCTCTGAGGATCCCGCCCACAGCCGCGCTGGCGTCCGAGACCGATGCAAAGACAGCCATAAAGGTACTTGTCGCTTCCGGCAACGGCATCAGGCGGAGCGTCGCATCGGCCACGAGCCCCAGGGTCCCCTCGGATCCCACGATGAAGCTCATGAGATCGTAGCCACCCATCGTCTCTTCCTCGCCCCCGATCTCGAGCGCCCTGCCATTGGCGAGGACGAGATGGAGTCCGAGTACGTGCTGGGAGGTGACGCCATACTTGAGCGTGTGGGCACCGCCCGCGTTCTCCGCGATGTTTCCTCCGATGGTGGCGGCCATCTGGCTGGAGGGATCGGGCGCGAAATGCAGCCCGTGGCAGTGGAGGCTCTCGTTGAGCTTGAGGTTCACGACGCCCGGCTCCACACGAACGCGGCGCCGGGCGGGATCGGTCTGGATCACACGGCGCAGTTTGGCCACGGACAGAACCGCAGCCGAGGCCGATGCAACTGCTCCCCCACTCAATCCCGTGCCCGCGCCCCTCGGAACCCAGGGAACGCTCGCGTCATGGAGCAGCTTGATTGTCCGGACGACCTGCGATGTCTTCGCGGGGAGCAGAACGAGCCCGGGGCGGCCTTGATGAAGGGGCATCGCATCGGTTTCATACGGCAGGAGCTGCGCGGGACGGGTGAGGACAGCATCCTCCCCAAGCACGCGGCGCAAGCGCGCGATGAGGGCGCGTGAAATTGGTTGCGCTTGTGAGTCGCTAACACCTGGCATCCGGGAATCATCCCGCATGAATGGGGGCGCGTCCAGAACGACCTTAACCTCGATAGGTGCAGCTGCTGGCAGGAGTCTCGTTGATCGTGACGCGGCAGAGGATGGGCAGACCACCGATCAGCTGGTCCCAAATCCACTTCGACAGGTTCTCGGAGGTGGGGTTCTCTAGTCCCGGGATTTCATTCAAGCAAACGTGATCCAGGCGCTCTATGACGGGCTCCACTACACGCTTCAAATCACCAAAGTCAATCAGCCAGCCGGTCTCGGGATCCACTTCGCCATGGACTGCGATCTCGACTCTGTAATTGTGACCGTGCATCTGTTTGCACTTGTGCCCGTCACTGGTCCGCGGCAGCGAGTGGGCAGCGGAAAACTCGAATGTACGACTCAGTTCGACTTCCATCGCAGTTTCCTCATCAGCCGCGCGTGAGCGGATCCTCCGCAGTTTCCTCATCAGCCGCACGCGAGCGGATCCTCCGCAGCTCCCTCATTTGCGGCGAGCGACCGGATCCTCAATGCCCGCCTCCGCAAAACCCTTGGCCCGCAGGCGGCAGCTGTCGCATCGGCCACAGGGCCGGCTCCCCTCTCCTGGATCATAGCAGCTCCAGGTCAGGCCGTAGTCAAGTCCCAAGGCAGCGCCCCAGCGGATGGTCTCCGCCTTGCTCTTGTTCAACAGGGGTGTCCGGATCTCAGGAGCATTGCCCTCTAGCCCGGCCTTGGTTGCGACTTGTGCCAGGGATTGGAAGGCATCGACGAAGGCCGGGCGGCAGTCGGGGTAGCCTGAGTAGTCCACAGCGCTCACGCCGAGAAAGATGGCCCTGGCCCTCAGCACCTCTGCCCACGCCAGGGCCAGGGAAAGGAGCACCGTATTGCGCGCGGGCACATAGGTGGTCGGGATCTGCCCGGTCCCCGGGGCAGGGGTATTGAGAGCGATCTCTGGCCGCCCCGGGGAACCGGGCGCTTGGGCAACAGTAATCTCTGGCCGCCCTGGAGACCCGGGCGCTGCGGCTGCAGCGGTACCATGCGCCTCCCCTGCCCCCGGTATCGGTCCGTCGCCTGTGAGTGAAGAACCGCCCCATCCGGCCAGATCGAGATCCACCACGCGGTGCTCGCGGAGGTTGAAGGCAGCGGCGAGCGCCCGCGCCCGCTCCACTTCAATCCCGTGGCGTTGGCCATAGCGAATGGTGAGGGCGCGGCAGTCCCAGCCCTCTGCGTGGGCGATTGCCAGGCAGGTGGCAGAGTCCAATCCCCCGCTGAGGAGAACTACCGCCTTCCCT
>JAGMDA010000570.1 GCA_023128935.1 Candidatus Eiseniibacteriota bacterium
GGCAGGAGCGCGCAGCGGTGGCGCGCTGGTCTCATCGCTCCACGCCAATTTCATTCTCAATGCGGGGCGTGCTTCGGCAGTAGATGTCTTGGATCTCATCGAAATAGTGCGTCGCCATGTGTTCGACGCAACCGGCCAGCGCCTTGAACTGGAGATCCAGCTAGTGGGGTTCCCCCACGAACAACCGACTACTGGGCTGTGATCGTAACGGCTCCCCATGAATTGGAGATCTCTGCGGGACCCGCCAAGGGCAGCTCCCCGGGGATCGCACCAAAGCCGATCTTCCCGTAGGCCCAGAAGTAATCCCGCTTGGGGGGAGTATTGGTGTCTGCCACCATTCCACATATACCACTGGTGCCCTCGAAGACACTGAAGTAGGCGTCACATTCTTCCCGGGCGAGCACAAACCAGCCCAGCGCCACCAGTTGGCCAGTTGGGAAATCACTGTAGCCCCACGTGAAGGCGATCTCACTGCCGCTCTGGGCCCATTTGCCCATACTCTCCTCTTCCTGCCAGATCTGTGGGGCGCACGATCCCGATGTCACCACCCGCAAGCCCTCATACTCGATCCCGAAGCCGAGGCCCCTGACCTCGAACCCACGTGGGTGATGGAGATAGACCCACACCATCACTGTGTCGGCGTCGCCATCGTAGTCGGCGACCAGGTCCTCCGCGGATGTTATGGGCGGCAGTGCCAGGCAAGGGTTATCCACGACCCTACCGCCAGATGGGATGTCGGCTTCCTCAACATGCAAGAGCAGCCGGATCCCGCCGTTCTGACCCATGGACAATGCAGGCGCAACCGCAAGCACGCAGAGCATAAGCACAACACCCACCATGGCCGCAAAAGCGCGGGGTATTCCCATATCCCCTCCCCGGAGGTCTCTCTGGCCCGAGCCTCTCGCCCTGTCTATTCGTCGCTGCCCGGGATGATACCCAGGTTCGTGTCACCCGGCTGGTGGTACTCGAGGGCCGCGTCCAGAACCGCACTGCGCAGTGTATCGAGGTTGCCGTCGGGAGCGCCGATCTCAACATCGATCCAGCCGGGGGTCAGCTCCTTGGTGACGAACACCAGATCCACCCGCTCACGTGAATGCGACCTCACATCAACCGGATAGAAGCGCTTGCCCTCCTCATCGATCAGGACGAACCGGACCAGGCGATCCAGGTTTTCTCCATAGACACTGAGGACACTCTGAATATAGGTCCGGTTGAGCACCCCCGAGATCCTCGTGATCAGCGGGGCGACTTGCCGCGCCCAGCCCCCGTCCATACTGACAGCGGAGTTGCCCAGCCGCTGGACCTCTCCGTTGCTCATCGCAACCGTTATACGCGAGGCCTCAATGCGCAGCGAGCGCGCACCCGAGATGACGAGATCGAGGACCAGGTCATAGCGCACTCTGCCCTCCGGTGTGCTCGTCGCGATCTGCGCGAGAAAACCCCTGTCGCTCAACCATGTCCCCAGCGCGCGATAGTTGCCCGCATGAGCTTCCCCATCGTGGGGTTGGTAGTGCCAAACGGAGGGTGCCTGTGCGCTGCTTCTAACGGCCCTGACCTCAACACGCCCACCGGGCTCGCCGGTGGCCCAATGGAGATTGAACCCCAGCGAATCGATCGGCTGATCCAGCTCGACAGTGAAATAAAGCGGCAGAGCACCTTCCCTGCCTGTGCCCGGCCAGGGGATCTCCGCCAGGCGCTCATCTGCGCGCCAACTGAGCCACGCGCTACTACCCGTTGTCTGGGCGGCTGAGGGCAGCGCGGCTCCAAGTAACGCGATTGCCCCGAGCAGGACGCAGCCGGCCAATCGGCTCAGCGCCCCCATCGCATCCCGGCCAACCATCGTCACCGCTCGGTCCTTGCATCGATTTACGGCCGGATCCACAGAGCTACCTCCTGTGTCCCAGAACCTCCAGATCCCCCTCGAGCAGAATAGCGGGGTTCTGCAGCTGGAAGCGCTCGAGCACCTCGGGGTGCACCTCCCCGAACCAGAGGGCGCGGACCGGCTGGCCACCTTCAGGACCGTCCGACACCCAGGCCTCAGCAGCCCGTCCCTCCAGGAACGGCGCCCCACGGCAGGGCCGCAGCTCCCAGCGCCGGCCGAATTCCCGAAGCACCGCCTCAGCCACAGCCTTGGCATCTTCGAACCCAACGCGGGGATCGACGACCCCACACGCCAACCGGCGGTGCTCCAACGCCAGCGTTTCCGCCTCGGCGTCCATCAGGATTATATCGCCCACCTCGAAGACCCGCTGCGGGAGGGGATGGGTCACATTGTGCTCGAAGGTTGCCAGCAGCCCGGGCAGCAGGCTCGTGCGGACCATCGTCTGCTCGGACGAAACCGGATGGGCCACCGTCACCGCATCTTCCGACCTGGCCCGTCCCAGGGCGTCGTCGTGCGCCTCCGGGTTCGTCAAGACCAGGGTCATCACCTCCAGGAAACCCAATCCGCAGAGCATCTCTCTGGCACGGGCGGAAAACGCCTCCTCGGGAAGCTCGCTACCGACGGTGAAGGTTGGCACCAGCGTGGGCTCGATCTGGTGGTATCCATAGGCGATCGCCAAGTCCTCTATTAGGTCGATCTCATGCAGGATGTCGTTGCGGTAGGCCGGCACCCTGACGGCAATCTCTTCTCCCTCGAGCACCTCAGCGTCATGCCGCATGCGGCGGAGCAAATCGACGGCCTGCCCTGGCGTGATGTCGATCCCCAAGGTCCTGGCGGCACGGCTGGTATTGAGCTTCATCTCCTGCGGCGCAAAGTCGGGGGTCACGCGCACCACACCGGCCTCGGGCCCAGTTAGTTCTACGCCTCGCAGTGTCGCGCCCGGCATGCTCTCTAGCAGGCTGCTAACCACAATGTTCAGTGTGCGCTCAACGACTCTCTGACCCAACCCGGTCACATCGATGAAGAAACGCTTGGTGGAGATGCTTACCTTCGTCTCCTCGGAGTTGATGACCGGAGGCATCGAAAGCACACGTCCGCGCGCATCCTTTAGCACTGGATAGCGAGCGAGCCCTTTTAGCAAATGCGCGTAGGCCTTGCCCTTGGGGTGCTCTTCCAGGATCTTTGTAAGGCTCATGGCGTGCGATGCATCCGTCCCGGCTGCCCCGAGCGGCACGAACCGGAAGGCGTCCGGTTCCTCAACAGTATAGGTCAGATCGGGCTCGATGCGGTCGAGGTCGTAGACCCCTATGGAGGCGTGCTTCCGGTCGCGCCCGATGGCCCAATGGAGGTTCTCCTGCAGCTTCATGATGATCTTGAGCATGTCGGCATCAAGCTGCAGATTCTCGAGGACAGCGCAGGCGATGTGCGGGCGGTAGGAATCCGCTTTCCGCACGGCGGGATCGATCTGCATGCGAAACGCCGGCGCCTCAAGCTCGTATTCCGGCGCGCCCGTCTCCACTGAGAGGTATCCCCGCAGGACTCTCGCCAGACCGCCCGGGTCGAACATGTCCGGCCGCACAGCCAGCAGCTCCATGCGGATTACATCGAGCGGTTCCATCTCGGCGTGATCCGCCCGCAGGTCGGCCAAGCAGGCATCACACTGCGGTGGAATCTCTTCCCTCTCGGTCATCTCGTAAACCGCGGCGCAGCGATTGCATCGCACGCGCCTAAGCTGCGTGTAACCCTCCACGTCGCACCCCAGATGCCCGAGGTCCTCAAGCAGATCCTGAGGACTGATTTCAGTCCTCAGAAGCGAGCGCAGATGGGCGACGGGAATGCCGATCACCGGCATAGCGCAACCTC
>JAGMDA010000571.1 GCA_023128935.1 Candidatus Eiseniibacteriota bacterium
ATTACTCGTTCTGGGGAGACATCGATGTAGTATTGGCGGTGCATCCAGGCCGCAATGGTTTCTCGCAACTCGACGTGTCCCAGGGAGTGCGTATAATGCGTTCGTCCGTCCCGTATCGCCCGGATGCCGGCCTCCCGGACAACACTGGGTGTGTCGAAGTCGGGTTCGCCAACCTCCATGTGGATGATGGACCGGCCTTCGCGCTCCAGGTCCTTGGCTCGATCCAATACATCCATCACTAGGAAGGGCGGCATCTGGGTCGCCACCTTGCTTACCTTGCCGTTTCCGGGTCTGTGCGTCATGGCATTGCATCCTCGCCGGGAGTTGGTCTGTGCGTCATGGCATTGGATCCTTGCCGGAAGTTGGCATAGCCGTCACGTTAGTGCACTCGAGGCGCATCGCCAAGGGAAAAAACCAACCTACAATACTACTGTAGATGGAAACATCGCGGGGGACGACAGGACAATCCGCGGGAAACTCAGGTATCGAGATCGATGTTGTCGATGGCTTCTAGAAGCGCATCCACCGATCCTATCTGGAATAGCAGCGTGATCGATCCCGAGACGAGAAGATGCTTGATGGAAAACCCAGTCTGGGCGAAGAGGATTCGGCTGTCCTCACTGGTGCTGTTGTCTGCGATCGCAATCCTACCCATGGGGTCTTCCACGGTCTCGGGGACGGAGAATACGAGATGCTGACCAAGGCCGTTGGCGACCGCGCCCAGAACACTATTGATAAGGATATTGCCCACTTCCTCAAGCGTGTCATCCGGCTCCGAAGGACCTCTCTGTGGCATCGGCTCGGAGTTCACGGCGTCCATGTCCTCCTCGTCAAGTGCTGAGATGAGCCTTAAGGCACTCTCGGTGGGGAGGACTAGTGAGGCGGTGCCCACCAAGCTTCCGCTGAAATCGAGGCTTACGGCGGAGACGCGCGCCCCGAACTTCTCCCTGAGCGTTTCCTCGACTTCATTGGGCAGCAGCAGATCGACGGAGGGGATTTCCAGAGCCACCGGAAGGCCAAACATGTCGTTGAGCTGTCCCGCGGCATGGCCTAGTCCCACATTGATGAGTTCAGCAAGTATGTCGCGGTGCTCCGCAGTGATACTCATGGCGCCACATCCTCCTGAGGGCCAAGGTATGTCTCAATGGCCAGTAGCAGGCGATCCTCGTTATAGGGCTTGTTCATGACTTCCGCTGCCCCTCGCTCGATGCACTCTTCGCGGGTGGTGTCCTGGACGTCGGAAGTGAGCACGATTATCGGAATGTCAACGTCCCTCTCCTGCGCTTTCGCCAATAGCTCCATGCCTGTCATGTTCGGCATGTTCAGGTCGGTAACAATGAAGTCAGGCACGCACTCCTCTATCGCCTCGAGTGCCTTTTGTCCATCAGAGGCTTCCTGGGTGTCATAGCCCGCCCGATTTAGTACTCGACACATCCGCTTGCGCTGGAACCCCGAATCGTCAACAATAAGAATCCGCGCCATGGCCCATCTCCTCCATATTAAGCGCTCTTTACGCGGTAGTAGAGACCTCTATTATAGTCCAAGAGGTTATAATCAGAGCTGTGCGCACTGATTGACTCCGATGCGCCCAGGATCAGATGTCCACCGGGCAGAAGTACTTTCGTGATCTTCCGGTATAGCTCGCGTTTGAATTCATCGGAGAAGTAGATAGCGACATTGCGGCACAAGACTAGATCATATTTGCCGATGGATGCGAAGCTATCCATGAGGTTGAACTGTTTGAATGTAACGAATTTCCTGACCTCGTCAGATATGCGCGCGTATCGCCCATCATCAGTAAAATGCTGGGACCTGTAACTCGCCGGTAGGCCGCGACCCATCGCCATTCTGTCATAAAGCCCTCCCTTTGCAACATCAATGGCGGATGACGCGATGTCCGTTGCCAGGATCTCGAACATATACGGCTTGAGAGTGCTGTCGGTCTTCAATTTATCCAGGATGACCATGGCGAGAGAGTATGGTTCCTGGCCCGTCGATGACGCAGCTGACCATATTCTGATCTTGCTGCGCTTTCTTTCCTGAACATCATTGGCGTATTCCGGGAGGAGTTTTTCTCCAAAGATCTTGTACGGATGAGTGTCGCGGAACCACAGTGTTTCCTGGGTCGACATGGCATCGATCACCTTGGCGCGCAGTCCGGAATTCGGGGAGTTCTTCAGTTTGTAGTACAGATCCTGGTAGGAGGCACAGTCATACTCCTTCAGAAGGCTGGAAAGCCGGCTCTCAATCAGGTAGGTTTTCCCGCTCCCTACGCGAATCGCGCTGACTTCCTCAATGGCGTCCCGGAGTAGGTGGAACTCATCAGGTGTGAGCTTAATAGCGGCCACTATGGTTATGTACTCCTAAGACATGGATTCAAGGATCTCGGCGACCTGGGCCAAACGCTCCGATTCCGAGGCGCCGTTCTTTCGCCGTAGCACCTCTAAGGCGCCGCTAATAATGGATTCTATCCTATGCAATCTCAGTTCGAGCAGGTGGATATCATGGCACGCCTGTTCTTCGTATGCTTCCTTTGCGGTGCGCAGATCTTCGGCTTCCCGTCCTCGCCTGTAATAGTCCCTGATATTCTCGATCTTCTCGCAGAGTAAAGGGATGTTAATCGGCTTCTCGATATAGTCCCGGGCGCCACTTCGCATGGCCTCGACGGCTGATGTGACCGAGGCCTTGCCCGTCAGGACAATGACCTCCGTGCATATATTCTCCTCTTTGGCAATCCGCAGCACGTCGATTCCCGAGAGGCCAGGCATGGAGAGGTCCGTGATAACAACATCAAAGTAACGCTCTTCGAGAATGCGAGATGCCGACTCCCCTGAGTCGGCCTCCATAATCTCATCATTTGGCAAGGCCTTGCCAAGTCCTTTTGTATAGATCACCCTGGCGACCGGGTCGTCGTCGACACAGAGGATTTTCATTATCTCCCTCCTCTTCCAGCGAGCCTGATGATACGGGCGGCCAGGTTTTCTAAGGTGAGGGACTCATCGGACAGCGCTGCTTTATCAACGGCCTGAGGCATACCATAGACAACACAGGTATTTGCCGCTTGTGTGATGCAGTAGCAGTTGTTTTCCTTGAGCTGCTGCACACCCCTCATACCATCGGCACCCATGCCGGTCAGAATGACTGATAGTACGTTCTTTGATCTGTACGCAATCGCAATAGATCGGAATAGAACATCCACAGAAGGCTTGCAACTGTTTTCCGGAGGTCCATTATCGAACCGGGTGATTTGATTTCCGTTGGTTCCATTCCGGATCACAATGTGTATACCGCCTGGTGCAATGAGAACCGTGCCTGGGACAACACGATCGCCACTAACGGCTTCCTTGACGTGCAGGCTGGATTTCCGATCGAGGTCTTTTGCAAGGGCATTGGTGAAGATTGGGGGCATGTGCTGGACAATGGCAACCGGAAGCGGGAAGTCTTCTGGCAGGCGCGGGATTATGTGCGAGAGGGCTTGGGGGCCGCCAGTTGAGGATCCAATTGCCAGTATCGCGAACCCGGCAGGGCGAATATGTGTATGCACCGACGCACGTGTGAGCCTTTGTGAGGTGGGCGCCCGGAAAGCTGCAGCTGGAGCTCTCCCAACTCCGCGGTCCTGAAGATCTTCTACCATCTCTATCACGGGAGACAACTCTTTCTGCAGTTGTTTGAAGTTTTCCTGGGCATTCTTCCCTTGTGGTTTAGCGATTACTTCCAACGCGCCGAGATTCAAGGCTTTGATGGCTGTCACGGATCCCTTGTCCGTCGCTGCGCTGACCATCACTACCGCTACATCATGGGAATCCTGCCGGATCCGCGTGAGGGTCTCGAGGCCGTCCATTTCGGGCATTTGGTGATCTAGGAGGACGAGGGCGTAATGATTTTGCGATAGTTCTGTGAGTGCCAGCCTGCCGGATGACACTGCCTTCACCGCACCGACTCTTGGCAACGATGCGGCGACATCTGAGAGGATCTTCCGGTAGATTGCGGAGTCATCCACAATCAGGATGCCAATGGGCATTTACCTATTCACTCCCATGAGATTAGTAAGCTATGCAGCCCCGAGCCCAAGCACTTCCTTTGCGCGCAAGGCGGCCATGAGACCATCATCCAGCTTAACGACGCCGCTCAGATATTTGCCGTCAACAGCTCCGACGTTGGCTGGTGCCGGCTCAATTTCTCTCTCGTCAATGCTGACCATGTCCCCCACGCGATCAATAAGGAGACCGATCACATCATCTGCAGTGTCGTCCTCCAGCAAGCCGGCTTCCTGGTGTTTCGCCAGATCCGATGAGGTCTTGAGAACCAGACATGCGGAGGCCCGTCCGATCACTCTTGGTCCGATGCCGAGACGTATGCCTAAGTCGATTACAGTGACGATCTGGCCCCGCAGATTCAGCAGACCGCGCAGAAATTCCGGCGCTCGATCAACCGGCGTAATATCAAGGTGCCGGTTGATCTCTCGAACCATCAGAATGTCTATGCCGAAGCGGGCATCTCCGAGGAAGAAGGTTGCGAATTGTCGATCCATTTCTGTTTCTTGCTCCTTTTCTGGATGGCATTTGCGAGCGCCTCCAGCATGCGACCCTTGTCAAGTTTGGTCTCCATGGCGTCTACTCCGGCATCTATTGCGCGACAGTGAACGTCATCTGAGCGAAGAGCGGTCACTCCAATGACTGGCAGGTTCTTCAACTGGCTGGAAGCCCGCACACGTTCTATCAGCTCGAAGCCGTCCATCTTCGGCATCTCGATGTCGGTCACCAGGGCGTCGTACGTTCCGTCCGACAACTTGCCCCACGCTTCCATGCCGTCAACAGCGGTGTCGACGATGCATCCGAGCGACCTAAGGTATTCGGACTCCACGCTGCGAAAGAAGCTCGTGTCCTCCGCTATGAGGACTCGCAGACCGCGCAGGGCCTCGATCGGGGAATCGCGATCGATTCCGTATTCCTCTGGCGCGACTGCCTCGAATAGACCATAGATGTCCAAGAAAACCGTCAATTGCCCCCCGAGCACAGCAGACCCCAGAATTCCCTGGCCAGAAATATTTATCTGATCAATCTCGGCGTCGGTATGTAAAATGTCTTCAACCTTCGTTGCCACGATACCCATCGGATGCTTGACAACCTTGGGCACAATGATATAGAAATGGTCAGGTTCTTCCTCGCGTGGCGTTATGGGAAGGATGTCATGCAAATGAATGATTCGCATCGAACTGTGATCGTACTTCACATACTCCTTCGTGCCCACGTGCTCGATATCACTTGCCCGCACCTTCTCAATTCGGCCTATGAGGGCAAGACTGAGGGCAAAGAGTTCGGAGGTACCGTTGCGGAATAGGAGTAGCGGTTGCATCTCAACATCGATTTCGCGTTGCTTCCGTGCTGTCTGGGTTTTCTCGTCCGAGATGTCGCTGAATTTGAGTTGTGCGGTGTCGGCAATGCCTGCCACATCCAGAATCATAGCAACGCGTCCGTCGCCCATAATCGTTGAACCTGCATAGTGCTTGCACTCCTTTAGATAACAGGACAACGGCTTTACTACGATTTCCTCGCTATCGAAAAGCTCTTCGACGATCAGTCCATAGCAGTTCGTACCGACTTTCAATATGAGGATTTTCTGCGCGGACGTCGCACCAGAGTCGCTTTCTGGGGAGGGGTCATCATCTCGCATCCCGGGAACTGCAATCAGTTCCTCGGACTGGATATTCAGAAGATCAGTCAATGTAATCAATGCTAGGAGCTTACCGCGCAGGCGAAGGACCATATTGCCCTGGATCTCTTCGATACGCTTGTCTTTATCCTGCCGGTGGACAATTACCAATTCCTCGAGGTTTACCTGCGGTATGGCGTATCTTCGTCCCCCTGCTCCAACGATCAGAGAGGGGATGATCGCGAGAGTCAGGGGAAGGCGGAGGTTGATCCGTGTTCCCTCGCCACAGACAGACTCGATCTCGACTGTCCCGCCAAGGTTCTCGATGTTTGTCTTAACGACATCCATGCCGACGCCACGGCCGGAAATATCGCTGATCTGTTCTGCCATTGAGAAGCCGGGTGCAAAGATGAGATACACTGCCTCACGATCAGTCATCCTTTTTGAGGCATCTTCGGTCAGAATGCCACGTTCGAGAGCCTTATTCTTGATCCTCTCTACATTGATTCCTCTGCCGTCGTCGGTGATGTCGATGTTGACCTGGCCGCCTTCGTGGTAAGCGCGCAGACGCACCTTACCCTGCCGGGGTTTGCCGAGCCGGTCACGTTCATCAGTGGATTCGATGCCGTGATCTGCGCAGTTCCGGACGAGATGAGTCAGCGGATCGCCCAATGCCTCAATGATCGATTTGTCCAGTTCAACGTCCTGACCAATGAGCTCGAGTTCGATTTCCTTCCCCATTTTCTTGGACAGGTCGCGCATAATGCGGGGGAACTTCGCGAAGACAGTACCGACTGGCTGCATGCGCGTGTTCATGATGCCGTTTTGAAGCTCGCTCGTGACAAGATTAATGTCCTGCATTACAGTCGACATGCCAGGTATCTCGATCAGACGCATGGACATTATCTGTTGGAGAGCGTTTTTGATTTCGGTGAATTCGCGGATTATTCCAGCCTGCTGCGCCTTATTGCCCGCAGTGCTGTCAGCACCATTTCGGGATTCCACCAGCGCGAGGATGGATGCCTGCGCGCGCGACAATTCGGTCTCGATATGCTTGAGAGCCGAACCGGCGGCGGCCGCATCGGAGAACCGCCTGCTTATTGCGATCTTGATCTGGTTTCGTCCCAAGACCAGTTCGCCAGCGAGATTCATAAGATTGTCAAGGAGTCCAACCTTGACTCGGATGGACTCGCTGCCTTCAGCGTGTTTGTCCCTCCTGGCAGTGGTAGGCGGGGGTGTGTTGTTGGCCACCGGCTCTGCTGATGACGATGCCGTCTCGACCAGCGTCTTCTCGGACGACACGGCTGGTATTGTTGTCTTCTCGGCCTCTGGGCTGCGCGTTCCCTCTGTAGATTGGGAGAGCTGCTCAGCCACCGCTTCCGCCTCTTCCTGAGAATCCCCGGGCTCAGGCGAGCCGCCCACAGTGGCTGACTGGGGGCCGCTGGCTGCTTTTGACGCAACCCCTCCTTCGGTCTTTACCTGCAGAATCGCAGTCAGTGGATCGAGTTCTTCCTGGATCGATGTCGACTCGGAAGCAGAAACATCCTTGAGCAGTGAGCGGAGCTTGTCCACCCCTCCCAAGAGGGCATCAGTGATCTCGGACGTCACAGAGATCTCACCATCGCGGATCAGCATGAGCACGCTTTCCATGGAGTGGCTTAGATCAACGATGTGGGAGAGGCCGAAGAACGAGAACCCCCCCTTGATACTGTGCATCGCCCGGAAGACGCGATTTACCAGATCGGAGGAAACCTGATCTCCTTCCTTCTCTAGGGCGAGGAGATCGGGTTCGATTGCCGTCAAGTGCTCATTGGATTCGGTCACCAATTCTTCAAGGAGATCTTCATCCTCGTAAGGCATCGATATTCCTCCAGGAGTGCTGGACCCGCTGGGCGGATCCTCGCAAGGCGGGTCTTCATCCCCCGCATGACTCGCATGCACCTCATGCAGTTCAAGTATCGGCCAGACGGTTCCGTGGTTTACGGTTTCCCCCGTTTCCACCCACCGTCTACGGGCGCACCGCCGGGGCTGTGTCAAACCCGCCAGTTCATCGACTGCCCCCCGGGATCGTTGCCTGTGGTCCGATGATCAAAAGGGGGCTGCATGTGGGGTAAGGGGATAACTTCGCTTATTCACTAGAGTTACGAGAGAGTTACGAGGCCGAGGATGCAGTCCTCAGGACCACCTGGGTTCAGCATCCGGTCCCCGGCGCCCGAGGAGGATACGGGTGGTTATTATCGAGCTGTCCAAAGATTCATAAAAAGCGGCGCTTGCCCTTCCTAGTCAGAGCAACCCTGGTTATAATCGCCGGGCTCCGCGCCGGGGGATGGTGGTGCTGGGAGAGTACTTGCGAGGTTTCCCAAGCGTGGATCTTTTCTGGTGCAGTTCTGGTACTGTGGATAGTTCCTGGTACTTATGAGTGCCCCACATGCAGGATCATGTGGACTGGTTGGTCGCAGGAGGGGGGGGGCGCAAAGGAAAGGATATTCAGATGACGCGCAGTTCTATGCTCCGTTGTGCCGTGATCCTTCTCTTCGCAGGACTGGTTCTGTCCGGCTGCAGCGAAGATAAAAAAATCACAGGCGAAGAGGAAGATGTGTGCTCAATCGAGATTCTTGCCCCCGGGGGGCACGATACCTTGAAGATAGGCCAGTCACTCCTGATCGCATGGAATGCAAGCACCGCCTGCGGTGAGAATGTCTTGATCGAACTGTTTCACACCGGTGAAGCCATAACCACACGCGACACCCTTGCACACGCAACAGAAAACGACGGCGAGTTTGCGTGGATTGTCGCTGCATGCACGGAGGATTCCTCGGGCTACGGTATTGCCCTGACCGATCTGCAGAGCGGGGAGAGATCTGAGACCCCTGACAGCATGTGGATTGTCCCTCCTCCTCCCTGCGTTCCTACGGTTCTCACGCCGAACGGTGAAGCAGACCGGGTCGAAGTGGGAGATGTATTCGATATTACCTGGAAGAGTGAAGGTTCCTGCGGAGATTCAGTCAAGATCCAGCTGCTATTGGATGGCGCTGTTGTACAGGACATTGTCGCCTCCATGGAAAACACTGGCCTCTACGCCTGGCATGTTGAACCGTTCGAGGGCCATGTGCATGGCTATCGCATCCGAATCGTCGACCTGACTACTGAGGCATTTGACGAGAGCGATGCGGACTTCTCGATCCACGAAACATGCAGCATAGTCGTAACCTATCCCGTTGGTGACGAGACTTGGGCCGTGGGCGACTCGGTCCGGATCGAATGGGAGTCGAGCGGTGAGTGCGGTGAATCGGTCAAGATTGAACTCATTGTCAGCGATGGCGTCTGCCTGATCGCGAGCGGTGTTGAGCTATCTGCCGGTTACTTCGACTGGAAGGAGGTCTTCCAGTGCGATGGTGACACGACTGGATATAGGATTCGCGTGACGGACCTCTCCAATGACGTGAGTGGGCAGAGCGGGGACGGGATCTCGATTTGGCTGCCGTGCACGGTTACAGTGACATCTCCTAACGGCGGCGAGGAATTGGTCGAAGGCGAAGCCTGTGGGATCGCGTGGGAATTCGATGGCGCCTGCGGGAATGAGGTTGCGATCGAATTGTTGAAGGATGACTCCGTCTGCAAGAGTATTTCCGAGACCACCGTCAATCCCTTTGAGTGGATTGCCGAACGTTGCGGCGAAGATGAGACAGGCTACAAGATTCGAGTGACCGACGTGGCCAGCGGCGCCAGCGACGAGAGCGATCTGAGCTTCTCGATCCTAGGTCCGTGTATCATCAATGTGACATCCCCTGGCGGTGGCGAGGAATGGGCCGTGGGGGATACGCTGACAATCGCTTGGGATGCCTCCGGGAGCTGCGGCGATATCTTCGCCATCGAGCTTCTGCACGACGGCGAGGCGTGTCATCAGATTGCTGAAACCACAGACGACTCTGCCGGGAGCTATCCCTGGGTTGTGATGCAGTGCGACAGCTATACTACCGGATACCAGATCAGGATCAGCGATTCTGCGTCGGGGATGGACGCTACGAGCCAGACCTTCTCGATTGCCCCCCTGTGTGAGATCAAGGTTCTTTTCCCCAATGGCTACGAGACGTTTATCGGGGGCGAGCTGGTCACGATTAGCTGGTCCTCGAACGCGGCCTGCGGGGACACGGTGGACATAGAGCTGTTGCGTAGCGGCGCTGTCTGCAGCCCTATTGCGGAAGATGTAGTGAACTCTGGAGAGTATGCCTGGGTGACGCAGCAGTGTGATGATGAAACCGGCGGTTATCAGATTCGGATCACGGACAGCACAGGACTTGTTGATGAGAGCGATGGACCATTCTCCATCCGAGCAGTGCCATGTGTGATAGAGGTGACGCTCCCCACCGCAAACACCGCATGGACTGCGGGGACAGAGGTCACGGCAACCTGGGAGGACAACGAGCACTGCGGCGACCAGGTCAATCTCGATCTCTTTAAGGGTGATGTTGTGGTTCAGCTTATCGCCCAAGACATAGAGAACGCAGGGACACACACCTTCATCTTGGATGACGAACTGGAGGAGGGTGGCGACTATAGACTGCAGGTGAACAGCACGGCGGGAGATGACTACAGTGAGAGCTTTACAATCCACGCTCGATGCAGGGTGGTCGTCACGATGCCCGACGCTTCTGCGGAGTATGTGGCTGGGGATTCAATAACCATAGTCTGGGAGGAGAGCGGAGCCTGCGGTGATGAAGTTGACATCGCCCTCTACAAGGCAGGGGCAGAGGTCCAGCAATTCGCTCAGGCGGCTGCGAGCCTGGGGACCTATGCTTTCGTGCTGGATACTGGTCTATCAGACGGCGATGACTACCGAGTGCGCGTTGCGAATAGTGATAGTGAGTGCTACAGCGCATACTTCACGATCCACGCGCCGTGCTCAGTGGAGGTGACTTCCCCCAATGCCCTCACGCAGTGGATCTCCGGAGAGAACGTCGCAATAACATGGAGCTACACAGCAGCTTGCAGTGACACGGTTGGGCTTCAACTGTACAAGGCCGAACAGGAAATCCTGATCATTGTCGAGAGCGCCGAGAATATGGGGATATTTGTGTTCGACCTGCCCCCAGGCCTGGAGGAAGGGAATGACTACCGAATCCGCATCGTCTGCGATGATGCGGAGGACTTCAGCGAGTACTTCACAGTCCTCGAGCCGTGCACCATGGAAGTCACTGAACCAACCGAATCCACCACGTGGACCACGGGAGAGGAAGGCGTGACCATCTCCTGGGATTTCAGGATTTCCTGCGGGGCAACAGCCGACATCCTTCTCTACAAGGGTCTCTCGACAGAGCTCCTTACGATTGCTGCTCAAACGGAGAATGATGGCGAATATTCCTGGGATGTGCCGGATACACTCGAGGAAGGCTCCAACTACATGGTCTGGATTGTGGCTGCTGGCGGAAATGCCTGCAGCGACTACTTCACCATCCGCCCGCCGTCCTGCGAGATGGAGGTAACGGTGCCTTTCGGCGGCACTGCCTGGGAAGCCGGACAGATCGTGACAACTACCTGGACCTATACTGCGGCGTGCGGTGATTCGGCCGATCTCTTCTTGTGCAAGACGGATACGACGGTCGTCCAGACTATCGCCCTTGGCACAGAGAACGACGGCGAGCATGAGTTCGAACTGTGCGGTGCACTGGTGGAGGGTGCCGACTACCGGATCAGGGTGGTCAGCGGCGAGACAGTCATCTATAGCGAGTATTTCACGATCCTCGAGCCGGGTGAATGCATTCTGCAAATCACGTCCCCGGATGCCACCACTGAGTGGATGGCAGGCGGTGAGGAAACCATCACCTGGGACAAAAACGGGCCGTGTCACGATCAGGTCGAGCTGTATCTCTATAAGAATGATGTGAAGATATACGACATCAACCCAAACGCGGCCAACACGGGGGAATTCACGTTCATCCCGCCAGTGGATCTGGAGGAGGGCAATGACTACCAGGTGAAGTTGGTTGGCATGGAAGAACCGCTGTATAACGAGATAGTGGATTACAGCGACTACTTCACGATCCATGAGACATGCGAGATGACAGTAATCATCCCTGCCGATACAACGGTGTGGATCGCGGGCGAGACCGTCACGACAATCTGGGAAGATACAGGGTTCTGCGGAGATACAGTGGGCCTCTATCTCTACAAAGCGGACACGCAAGTGCAAGTTATTGCCGATAGCGTGGCCAACAGTGGATCCTACGAGTTCGATCTGGAAGCGACACTCGAGGAGGGCGACAACTACAGACTCCAGGTGCTCAATGGCGAAGTAGGCGACTATAGCGACTGCTTCACAATCCACGAGCCGTGCATCATCGAAGTCCTGGTCCCCAATGCCGGAACCGAATGGGAGGCGGGACAGACCGTGACAACAACCTGGAGCTGGGATGGGTTCTGTGGCGATGAGGTCGATCTCTATTTGTATAAGGGCATAGATCCAGATCCTGTTCAGACAATTATCGAGGGAGCCGTGAATGAGGGAGCGTATGAGTTCACGCTGGATGCCGGCTTGCTGGAGGGCGATGACTACACTCTAAGTGTGGTTATTGATGAGGTGCAGGCCAACAGCGAGAGCTTCACGATCCACGAACCATGCGTGTTGAATATCACCTCGCCCGCGGGGACTACTGTGTGGACGGCGGGAGAGAATGTTACGACGACTTGGGAGTATACCGGGTTCTGTGGCAGCAGCGTAGATCTCTACCTCTACAAGGGCGAGACGCAAGTTATGACGATTGTCGAGCAGACTCCGAATGACGGGACGCACCCCTTCGACCTGGACAACACACTGGAGAGTGGAGCCGATTATCGTGTATGCATCGTCAGCGGGGAGGATGAGGACTACAGTGAGGCATTCACAATCAATGGCCTGCCGTGTGAAATGGATGTTGTTGAACCCAATGCCTCCACAACGTGGGTCCTCGGCCAGGCAGAAGATGTGTGGATCACCTGGGAGCACACTGGATTCTGCGGGTATACGGTGGATCTCAAGCTGAAGAATACCACTGCTCCTTGGATTGAGACACCAATTGTGCTGGGAACGGATAACGACGGCAGCCACAGCTTCCAGTTGGATGAGGGATTCGTTGAGGCAGGCAGCTACTGGGTCTGGGTGGTGAACACCGAGGGACCGGTTGCCAGTGAAGTGTTCTCGATCCAAGCTCCATGAGAGCACTGGCTGTGGGCATCCGGTATAGACTGGATGAGCCGCTGAATATGTGAGGGTTCCCGGCCTCGCCTGGAGTTGGAACTGATGGGAACTGAACCAGCGGGGAGCCCGGGTGATGCCGGGCTCTTGCTGGATGCGCATTCCAGGCCGGAGTTGTATAAGTGCAGTCCAAGAGAGAGATTGTGCGCATCGAGCCGGAGAGGATCATCCCGGATCCCGCTGCGGTACTGAGGAGCCTGGGGGGGTCGCCCACCGCCCGAGAGGATGAACGGGTCGGATCACTTATCAGGCGCGCGCAAGATCTGCTGGTGGCGCGAGCTGTTCCTGTGGGCATCTTTGCCGAGGTCAACGTGAAGGAATTCCGCTCCATCTACCGTGGAGAGGGACTAAATGAGCCCAGGACACCGCTTGATGGCATCTTCCCTCGGGCGGATCATCTTGCACTGCT
>JAGMDA010000572.1 GCA_023128935.1 Candidatus Eiseniibacteriota bacterium
GAGAAGCGCGAGGTGCGCTCGTTCGAGGCCACGCACAATCACGCACTCTGGCACTATGACTACCATCACGGGCGTCTGCGGGTCGTCGATGCCTCGGGCGAGTGGCACACGCCGATCGCCCTGGCCATCATGGACGATCGCTCGCGTCTGTGCTGTCACGCCCAGTGGTACCTCGACGAGACGGCCGAGAACCTCATTCATGGCCTATCTCAGGCGTACGCCAAACGCGGGTTGCCGCGATCCCAGATGAGCGACAATGGTGCGCCTATGATCGCCGAGGAGACGCAGGCCGGTATGAAGCGCCTGGGTATCCAGCCCAAACTCACCTTGCCCTATAGCCCGTACCAGTATGTGGCGCCGAAAAATATGTGGCCCCTGGCTCCCAGAGCCCGGCAATCCACCGCCGGAAGCCAATTGGAGGCCACATAAGCCTGGGTCCATGATGGTCCTCCATTTTTGCCAAAGGAGGTCGATCATGTTTGAGACCCTGTTCAAGCGCCCCACCGTCTTGGCCCGCTATCGCGAGGGACCGCTCTCCGACGCCCGGGAGCGATTCCTCGAGCAGTGTGCGGCAGGTGGCTACTCTCGTTCCATGCTGCAGAAAATCGCCTGGGTACTGCTGGCGCTGGCGGATCGTATCGATATCGCCCACGACAAGGTGACGGCGCGCGACATCGAACTGGCCGTGGACGGTCGCACACGATTCAAGTGTCGGTCCAAGTGCGTTCGCGAGTCCGAGAGTTCTCACCAGCTGTTTGTCCACGTTGCCACCGAGTGGGTACGTAGCCTCGGTTGCCTCGAGCCACTGCCTGAGGTGAACCGTCCTTTCGCGGCGCAAATCGCCACCTTCGCGCGGCACCTACGCGACGAGCGAGGACTATCGCCAGTAACCATTTCGACTCGCTGTGAGCGCTTGGCCTGGTTTTTCGAGAGCCTGCATCCGCCTCGGCACTCGTTGCGCACGATCTCGATTGCAGATGTGGATGCCTTCGTCGAGGAGAAGGGCAACCGGGGCTGGAGGCGATCGTCGCTCTCCAGCCTTGCCAGCAGTTTGCGCAGTTTCTTTCGCTTCGCGGAAGGCCAAGACTGGTGTTCTCGGGGCATCGCTGCCGTCATCGAGTCGCCCAGGCTCTATGCCCAAGAGGGTCTCCCGAAGGGGCCAAGCTGGGAAGTTGTCCAACGCCTGCTGGCCAGCACTCGCGGGGATCGTCCCGCCGACATCCGGGACCACCCCATCTTGATGCTGATGGCCGTTTATGGTCTTCGGCGGGGCGAGGTCGCGAGACTTACGTTGGATGATCTCGACTGGATCGGCGAGCGGATCGTGGTGTCGCGCCCCAAGCAGCGTCGCACCCAGTGTTATCCTTTGCTGCCGGCGCTTGGAGAGGCGATCATTCGCTATCTGCGCGAAGTGCGGCCGCGCTGCGCGCATCGGGCCCTGTTTCTGGTCCTGAGCGCCCCCCTTCGTCCTCTGTCAGCCTCGAGCATCACCCAGATCGCACGTGCACGCCTGAGTGCTCTGGGCGTAACCTCGTCCCCCCGAGCGGCCCACTGTCTGCGCCACGCGTGCGCCGGTCACCTCCTCGCTTCGGGCTTTTCCCTGAAGCAAATCGGCGATCACCTCGGCCATCGCTCTGCAAACTCCACGCTGAGCTACACCAAGATCGACCTCGCGGGGCTGCGGGAGGTGGCCGAATTGGATCTGGGAGGGCTACTATGAGGATCTCGGCAGTCGTTTCCCTGTACGTCTCCCACAAGCGCGCCTTGGGGTACCGGTTTCGGACCGAAGACGGCATTCTGCGGGCTTTCTGCAAAGCCGTGGACGACAAACCCATCGTGACCATCGAGGCGCAGACCGTCCTGGCCTTCCTGAACGGCAGTGGACCGGTCACCGAGTACTGGGCGAAGAAGTACCACGTGCTCTCTGGCCTATACCGCTTTGCGTTGGCACGCGGATTGGCAGATCTCGCACCGCTGCCGCCCACTGTCCCAAAGTCGACCGTCCCCGCTTTCGTCCCGTACGTGTACTCCCATGAAGAACTCCAGCGCCTGCTCGACGCCGTGCCCGCGGCCTGCGGGGGCCGTGTCCCCATCGAGGAAAACGTCTTCCGAACCTTGCTCCTGTTGCTCTACGGCGCAGGACTGCGTGGCGGAGAAGCCCTCGCGCTCACGCTGGGCGATGTGGACCTGCATGAAGCGTGTCTACAAATTTGCGAAACGAAGTTCTTCAAGAGCCGCTTGGTCCCGATGGGTACGGATTTGACCGGGGTCTTGACCGAGTACCTTGCCAGACGCAACGAGTGTTACGACTCGGCGGACCAGGCACCACTCTTCTGTTTTCGCGATGGCTCGCCCTTGAGCTCATCCGCTGCACGGAACGCTTTCCGACGTCTGCGTGCCCACGCGGGGCTGCAGCGCGAGGGGGGCGCCGGCCGTCAACCACGGCTTCATGATCTGCGCCATGCAGCCGCCGTGCATCGCCTCATCGCGTGGTATAGCAGCGGCGCAGACGTGCAGAAGCTATTACCGAAACTCGCAATCTATCTTGGCCACGTAAATCTGTCTTCGACACAACGCTACTTGACGCTGTCTCCGGAGCTGCTGCGGCAGGCGAGCCAGCGTTTTGAGCACTACGCCATGGAGCGCAATCATGACTGACCTAACCTTGCTGGGCCCCTGGGTGCGGCGTTTTCTACTCGAGTACTTGATAGGAGAGCGCAACCTTTCGACAAACACCCGCGCCAGCTATCGTGACATGCTGGTCCTGCTTCTGCCTTACGCAGCAGCGTATCTCAGAAAACCCGTCGACCGCCTGGCGGTGGCCGACCTGTTGCCGGAAGTAGTCCGCAAGTTCCTGACTCATCTGGAGCAGGACCGCTGCTGCTCCGTCGCTACTCGCAATCAACGCCTCGGCGGCCTGCACGCATTGGCGCGATTCATCGGTGAGAGCAGCCCCGAGCACGTCGACTGGTGTGCGCAGATCCGCCTCATCCCATTCAAGAAAACCACTCATCCGTGCATCACCTACCTGGACAAGCCGGAGATGGATGCGCTCTTGGTCGCACCCGATCGCCGCACGTCCCTAGGTCAACGCGATTACGCCCTGCTGCTATTCCTCTACAACTCAGGGGCTCGTGCGACCGAGGCTGCCAATACCAGAATCGCGGATATCGACTGGCATGCCCAATCGGTCCTGTTCATCGGCAAAGGAAACAAGCAGCGTACTTGCCCATTGTGGGCCACCACAGTAGATCAGCTGTATCGAATCGCCGCACAGCGCGGGCCAGAGCAACGCGTGTTTCTCAACCGCAACGGGCAGCCCATCACCCGCTTTGGCATCCACACCCTGGTCGAGCGCTACGCCTTGAGAGCTGCAGCGCAGATGCCCTCGCTCAGCACAAAACGCGTCAGTCCACATGTTATCCGGCACACCGCGGCGACCCATCTTCTGCGCGCTGGCGTCGACATCAATACCATCCGCGCCTGGCTGGGCCACGTCTCCATCAATACGACCAACATCTACGCGGAGACCGACCTCGAAACCAAAGCGCGCGCCCTGGCCACCTGTGCACCGAACACAGGGAGTCACAAGACGACCCCCTGGCGAAATCAACCCAGCACGATGGAGTTCCTCCGCAAGCTGTAGCCCAAATCTTATGTGGCCTCCAATTGGCTTCCGGCGGTGGATTGCCGGGCTCTGGGAGCCAGGGGCCACATATTTTTCGGCGCCACATACTGGTACTTATGGGGTCGACCCCATAAGTACCAGAATGCGAAACAAGAAGTCTTCTGGGGACAGCTGGAAGGCCGCTGTGTGGCGATGCTCGATGGCGTCAAGTCCATTACCTTGAGCTTCCTGAACCGAGCCACCCAAGCCTGGGTCGAGCTGGAGTACAACCGCAAGTACCACTCGGAGATCGGCTGCACGCCCCTCGAACGGCTCCTGGCGGGACCGGAGGTCTCCCGCCCGGCTCCGGACTCCGAGAGTCTACGCCTGGCCTTCACCCGAGAGGAGGCACGGACGCAGCGGCGCAGTGACGGGACGATCTCGGTCCTGGGTGTGCGTTTCGAGATCCCATCACGCCTCCGGCATCTCCGCCGTCTGCGTGTCCGCTTCCAGAGCTGGGATCTGAGGGAAGCCTACCTGGTAGACGAACGCTCCGGGGACCCGCTGGCGCGCATCCGGCCCCTGGACAAGACGCGCAATGCGAACGGGCAGAGGCGCACCCTGGCGCAGATCGGTGCCGACACCGTCGTTCTTCCCGCAGGGGAGGAAGGCTCCTGCGATCGCCTGCCACCGCTGATGCGGCGCCTGCTGGCCGACTACGCCGCCACGGGACTACCTCCCGCCTATCTACCCAAGGACGACCTGCCCACCGGAAAACCTCAGAAACACCCAGAAGGAAAGGAGAGAAGATGAACGAGAAGCACCTGCTGGCCCTCTATGGGCTGAAGTACAACCCCTTCCTGCCGAAGGTGCCGGTCGAGGCACTCTGGAAGGCCCCCGGCACCGAAGTCTTCTTCGCCCGCGTCGAGACCCTGCTCAGCCATGGCGGCTTCACCCTGATCGGTGGCGAGCCGGGAGTGGGTAAGTCGAAAACCCTGCAACTCCTGGCCACCCACCTGGATCAACTGACCGATGTGGCTGTCGGGGTCATGGAGAGACCCCAGAGCAGTCTGGGTGACTTCTATCGCGAGCTCGGCGATCTCTTTGGCGTGCATCTCTCTCCCGCCAACCGCTACGGTGGGTTCAAGGCCCTGCGAGCACGCTGGCGCGGGCACATCAAGAGCTCACTGCTCAGACCGGTTCTGCTCATCGACGAAGCCCAAGAGGTCGGCAGCTACTGCCTCAACGAGCTACGCTCGCTCAGCAGCGCCCACTTCGACTCCGAGTGCCTGCTGACCACCGTGCTCTGCGGTGACGACCGGCTCTCCGACCGCTTCCGCACGCGTGAGCTACTGGCCTTGGGTAGCCGGATACGCACCCGGCTCGTGCTCGAACCGCTCGGCCACGAGAAACTCCTCGAGTTGCTCGACTTCACCCTCGAGCAAGCCGGCGCACCCCAGCTGATGACCACGCAACTCCGTCACGCGGTATGTGAGCACGCCGCGGGCAACCCGCGGGTGTTGGCCAACATGGGTGCGGAACTCCTGGCCGCGGGGGCCGAACGCGAGCTCAGCTGCCTGGATGAAGACCTCTTCTTCGAGGTCTTCGCCAAGTCGCTCAAGCCCCGCCGCCGCAAGGCGGCCGCCGCGCGGAGGCCATGAGATGGACACCTTGCCCTACAGGCCACACCCTCTTCCATTGCCCTCGTGGCTTCGGAGCAGCCGCCCGAGACGATGGATCCTATCCCTACACGTCCTCCATCGGGTCGCGACCGCGTCCTGCAGGTTCTCGCCGACATGGATCACCCACTGCACATCCGCGATCTGCGCTCTCGTTGCCGCATCCGGACTGCCACGCTCTGCGCGATCCTCAATAAACTCCAGACCGACTCGCTCGTGACCAAGACCAACGGGGGCTGGCTCCCATGCCAGCCCCCGACGTGACGTACATGTCGTCGTTCGCATCAGCCCGTCTCCCGTTTCCCCCCCCCTCCTAGAAACCTCCTGAAACGGAAATGGGAAACACGGGCTGTATCGCATCAAGTTCCATCGATTACCGTGGGGGCGGGGCCATCATTTACTGAGGCGCCTCTCACTCAAGCGCATCTTCCGGGAAATCG
>JAGMDA010000573.1 GCA_023128935.1 Candidatus Eiseniibacteriota bacterium
GCATCGCCCGATAGTCATTCTCCGGCTTTCAATCCCGAGTTCGTGGAAGCGGGAAGCTGGAACGGCTCGCTGACCGTGGTCTCGCGCGGGTGGGAGCGCAACCACTTCCTCGAAGCCTATCGCCACAACCCTGAACACGCGCCGTACGAGGAGACCGCTCTATTCAAATGTCGCGCCGATTTCGCCCGCCGCCTGGGAGAGAGTAGTTGGGGTAAGGCCTGGATCGATTACGACCGCTACCTAACCTGGACGGGCGATGGGACGTACAGGCAAGACCTGGACCGCTACGGGCACCATCCTGAGGGAGGAAACGGAGAGGCCGATGACACGGGCCTGTACTGGGCGCCAGATAGCAAGGATGGCAACTCCCTGGCGCATGTCTTCGACTACTTCGCGCGCAAGTATACTTCTACGATAAGCGGAGGCCTGGATTTTCACCGCGCCTGGGGCAAGCGGTTCCTATACGGCCTTAGGGGCGAGGCTTCCCACCACACCTGTCGCCGTCATGAACACTTCTCCCCCACGGACGCTTGGGCAGTATGCGACGCGGTGGGCTACGGCAGGACACTGCACCTCGGCTACGATCCAAGCGGCTACAATGTGAGCGATGATCCCTATGGTCCGGGTACATCTATCACGGGGCGTTTGGGAATGTGGGCCAATGGGTCATTGGGGCGCAGCACGCGAGTGGATCTCGGTGTTGGCGGCCACTGGTTTGCTTGCAGCGAATCAGCTCTCGTCTCGCTGGAGAATCCGCGCGGCGATGACGGATTCCTCGACCCCAACGAGCTGCATGAACCCGATGCGCATATCAATCCCGAGTGCTCCTTGGGTCTCCGCAGGCACATGGGCCGGCACTGGGATGCTTGGGGACTTGGCTACCGAGCTGCTTATGCGCCGCCGCTCGAGGCGCTCTCCTCGCCGGTAGCATTACTCTCGATGCCCACTCCCGCTGGGAAGCCGCCCGAGGGGGTAATGGGCAATCCGAATCTGTCGCCGGAGATAGAGACCGGGGTCCAAGTCGGAATCACCAAACCCTTCGCGGTTGGTGGGCATCTGTACCGCTTGAAGGCGGCCGCCTATGGCGCCCGTCTGAGCAATGCGATCCGGATGACTTATACAAGCATTGGTACGGGAGGGGCATCTTCATCGCCCGGCTTGCCCACTTATGAAAATGGCGGCGAGATGAGACGCTGGGGGCTTCACCTGGAAGCCTCAACCGGAGATCAGGAAGGTCGCCTCTGGGTTCGCATGGCCTACGATCTCTCGCGCATCGAAAGCGACTTCTTTGAGCCCCCACTGCTGGACAACAGGTGGCTCTATCCTAATCGCCCTCAGGGCGAATACGAAACCGAGGGCTACGCAGGCCCGCTGGGCGGCATTTTGGATGGGGCAACTGGCTTGGCGCAATCCGGCGGGGCAGGTACTTTGAGCAACGCAGACTTCAGGCCCGCGAATGTGGATCGGACGCACCAGCTCAGCCTGGCCATCATCGCCCGGGGCTCGCCTCCGCCTGCCCGCGCCAACTGGTTCTCCGCGCTTACGGGGGGATGGATCAAGGGCTTGATCCTCCGCTTCGAATCGGGCCGGCCGTACACGCAGACCTACGTCCACCCTGCCGGTTTGCTTCCCCAATCCGATGAAGAGTCCCGCGGAGAGGATGATCCTGTCTGGGAAACAGTGCTTGCCGAGGCCCAGCGCAATGCCCTGCGCATGCCCCCGAGTTTCACACTGGACCTTGCGCTAATCCGTCATGTGCAGCTCGGCTGGCGGGATCTGCAGATCTCGCTGGAAATCCTGAACTTGCTGGGATGGAACAACACCTGCGCCGTTTACCGGGCGACAGGTGAAACCGATGACGACGGTTGCCTGGACAAACCGGGTTGCGCTGCAAGCATCCCGGAGGAGATCGACAGGGAGATGTACCGGCAGCGCCTGGAGGACCCACGCCACTATGCGCGTCCATTTGAATTCCGCGCCGGAGTGGGGCTAGAGGTTTTCTAAGGTGAACCGGGGCAGCATCATGTCCCCGAGTTTTTGCGCTGGACCTTGCCTTAATCTGTCAGGTACAGCTCGGCCGGCGGGGTTTTCGGATCTGGCTGGATCTCCTGCACTTACTGGGATGGTAAAACACGTGCCCAGAGCCACCTGGGATAGGCGGGGGGATAGACCGATCGCGACGTCAACCGAGTCAGGCAGGCGGCCGCTGGATGACCGCATCGAAGCGCTCCTACCGCTCGTTGAGAAACCTGCACGGTACCTCGGCACGGAGATCAACGCCGTGCGCAAGGCCTGGCCGGTTGAGGCTCAGAAGTCACTGCGAAGTACAACTGAAGACGCGCCGAGGATCACCTGGCTCTTGATCCTTCCCGACGTCTATGAGATCGGGATGAGCCACCAGGGCCTGCGCATCCTCTACGACATCCTGAACCATCGAGATGATACGCTCGCTGAACGGGCCTTCGCCCCCTGGACAGATATGGATGACCTCATGCGGCAGGAGGGCATCCCGCTCTTCTCGCTCGAGAGCCGCCGTCCTGCACGGGACTTCGACGTCATCAGCTTCTCTCTTCAATACGAATTACTGGCCACCAACGTACTCAACCTGCTCGACCTCGCCGGTATTCCCCTGCTGAGCCGTGACCGCGCCGAGGGCGATCCGCTCATCGCTGCCGGCGGCCCTTGCACAGGCAATCCAGAGCCGTTGGCCGACTTCATAGACTTCTTTCTCATTGGCGACGGGGAAGACGCTGTCGGCCGGATCAGCGAGGTAATGACAGAGACCAAAGCAATGCCCCGCAAGGAACGGTTGCTCGCGTTGGCACATATCCCGGGCATCTATGTACCGCGTTTCTACGAGCCCATCTACCGTGATGGCAGGCAGGTGGGGGTAGAACCCTCCGGCGATGTCCCGTTCCCGATCCGCCGCACCTATCTCGAGGATCTGGAAGCTGCCCCCTATCCCGTCAAGCCAGTCGTGCCGTTGATCACAGCTGTGCAAGACCGCTTGACGTTGGAGATCCAGCGCGGGTGCACGCAGGGCTGCCGCTTCTGCCAAGCCGGCATTTTCTACCGCCCTGTGCGTGAGCGCAGCCCGCAGCGACTCGTGAACCTGGTTGCCGCAGGGCTCGCCTCCTCCGGTTGGGACGAGGTCAGTCTTTCCTCTCTCTCGAGCGCCGATTATTCGCAGATCCGTCCCCTGGCGCGGATCCTCACCGCAGCGCTCGAGCCCACCCGCACTGCTTTGAGCTTTTCTTCACTGCGAGTTGATTCCTTCAGCGTCGAGCTGGCTGAACTCGTGGCACGCGTGCGCAAGACCGGATTCACTTTTGCGCCCGAGGCAGGCAGCCAGAGACTACGTGATGTGATCAATAAGCGCGTGGCGGACGAGGATCTGCTCCGGGCGGTCGAGGCAGCGTATGCCAAGGGCTGGCAGCGTGTGAAACTCTATTTCATGATCGGTCTTCCGACGGAAACCGACGAGGACATCGAAGGCATCGTCTCCCTGGCAAGGCAAATCCGCGAGATCGGCCGCCGCTATGGAGGGGCCAAGAAGGCCACGATCAGCATAGGTTCCTTTGTTCCCAAGGCCCACACTCCGTTCCAATGGGAGGCCTTTGCCGACCGCCGCGCGTTGATCGACAAGCTCCATAGGCTGAAAGACAAGATACAGAGCCGTTGGTCCGTGATCCGCTGGCACGATGTTGACGTATCCTTCATTGAGGCGGTGCTATCGCGTGGGGACCGCCGCCTGGGGGATGTCATTCTGAAGGTGTGGAGCAATGGCGCCCGCTTTGACGGATGGTCTGATTTCTTCAGCATCGACCGCTGGGAAGAGGCGTTTCGGCAGACGGGCATCAATCCAACACAGTACACGCGCGCCATCCATCCAGATGAGCCGCTGCCATGGGATCATATTCACCTTGGCGTGGAACGCGCATGGTTATGGCGCGAGCACGAGCGGGCGCTGGCCGGCCACACGACACCCGACTGCCGTCCGGCCAGGCTCGCGGCGCGCGAGCCGGTTCCCCGGGCAAAGAACTCGCGAGACGAGCGCACGGTAAGCCTCTGCACGAGCTGCGGACTTGACTGCGCGGGCCGTGGTCTTGACCGCTCCGACATGAGTACATTCGCCCCGGCCCTAGGGGCGGAGGCCTGCGCGAAGCTGCAGAGAGAGCTCAGCAGTTCTCTCGCCTTGGGGCCAGCGCAATTACCCACTGCCCAGCAGGAGCCCGCCAGTTTGCATCGCTACCGGATTACTTTCGCCAAGCTCGGCCGGCTGCGTCTCATCTCCCACCTCGAGACAGGGCGGCTGCTCATCCGGCTCTTCCGCATGGCACACTGGCCACTTGCTTTCTCGTCCGGTTACCACCCCCACCCCAAGCTCAGTTACGGACCACCTCTGCCTGTGGGCATCGAGGGAGAACGGGAGATCCTTGATGTTCAGCTCTGCCGTCCCCTCCAGCAGGACCTGATCGACCAGATCAACCGCCATGCACCCGAAGGCCTGCGTATCCTCCGGTACCAGCATCTCGCCGACAAGCCTGTGAGCCCGGCGGCCGCGGCACACTCGGCCAGCTACCGCGTGCGGGTGCCACGCGATCTATGCGATTTGGCGCTTCAGGAGAAGCGCCTAGAGACCTTTGAACAGACCGGATCCGTGATCGCCCTCAAGGCCACGAAGGGAAGGCAAAAGACAGTCGACCTGAAGCGCTGCGTGCAAGTGCTCCAATGGCATCCGGATGGCCCTGTCGAAGGCGATGTGGCCGACCAGAAAGGCGATGTGGCCGACCAGAAAGGCGATGTGGCCGGCCAGAAAGGCGATGTGGCCGGCGAGAAAGGCGATGTGGCCGGCCAGAAAGGCGATGTGGCCGACCAGAGCGGAACTCTCATAATGGAGCTTCTTCTTCAAGAACCCTCCGGTCACGTGATCGGCCCTCTTCCACTATTGCGCGAGGTGTTCAAGTGGAGCCCGCGGGAGATGAGCCGCTGTCGCGTAACGCGCGTGCGACTGCTGGACCACCATCATCGACCATTGGCGTCCGATGGGGTAAACTGATGGTGGGCCGAGACACGATAGGGGCCGATTTGCTGAGGAGTGTCGTCCCGACAGCTTGTGGAGATGGAATCCGTGTCACGATCGGTAGATTTGCTTCCGTAGCAGGCCCGCTTGTTTTGGGGTTCACCTGGACCCTGCGGCGAGCGATTCGGCTCGGCTTCGTTCTTCATTCAGACATCACGCCCGCAGTTGGCGATTGCGGCGCCTCATCTGGATCATTGGTCCACGCACGTGCTACTTCGTATACATCTCAGTCAGTCTAATGTAGAGCTGCGCAGCGAGCGCGGATTGCGCAAGCAAGCCGTGTGACAAAAGCGCTTGTCTGCTCCAGGTCATGTTAGGTTTCGTACCTCATACTTCCGGCGACTTCGGGGAGGGAACCGGCGATGCCGAGGGACTGCCCATGTCGCGAAAATCGCAAGAATCGCCATCGTTGCTAGCCCCGGATATGGGCTTGCCAGAAATCCAAGAAAGCCGAGGAATGCAAGCGCGAATAAGCAGGACTTCCTCTGTGGATTGATCGGCGCTTTCACGCGCGATTCAGGAAAAGGCACCAGGACGAGGAAAGCCCCAAGCGACAGAAGGGACAGCCAAGCGAGATTTCCAAGGTTGTGATTCATGCCAAGCAGCGGCATGCCGATACATCCAAGGAAACCAAGAAAACCAAGGAATCCGACAAACCCACCATTCTGGACTTTGCGCATTATCATTCCCCGCGAATCATCGAGTTACCGCACATACAGTATCGAAGGCCTTTGGACGAATCCATCATACAGAGGACGGCGCATGAAGGCAAGAATGGCCGGTTCGTAAGGAGCGCGTCAAGAGCAGCGCAAAGTGTATCAGACGACACGGCCTGGTTGGGTTCACTGAGTTCCCGAATTACGTGACAGAGATGCTGCGTAATGAGTTTGTCATGCTATGCACCTCGAATAATGCGGGATGCATAATGCTAGGTGCTCAGTCAAGCACGATGGTCGAGCCGTCAAGGTCATTCGTGCTCAGATAACCGCGTAACCCGCGGCCGCCGTCGGATTCAAGCGCTTGTTATCTGACCCCGTGGTAGACACCCCAGATGCCTTACCATGATGAGACACGGATTTCCTTCCCCCCACAGGTTGGTTTCCTCGAGGGGACGGAAACCCATCGCTTTGTAGAACCTGCGGGTCCCAGCGTACGCCTCGCTTTCGCGGGATGGACCCAACGTCTTGACCTGGAGATACTCAATGGAGCGTTCATGAAGCACATCTACGGCATGAGCCACGAGAGAGCGTCCCATGCCCCGGCGGTGGAACTCCTCCAGAACGCCCATGACATGGATCTCGGCCGAGTACTGATTGTGCTGATTCAAGGCCATGAAGCCGACGATGTGACCGCCCGTTTCAACCACATAGGTTTCCATGATCTCGAGATCCCGACGGTACTGCTGGATCGACTCCTCGATTCCGAACCAGCCGGGAAGTGAGCGCATCACCATCTCGCATTCTGCGGCTTCATCGGGAAGCATCGTCCGAATCAAGAATGGCTCAATCCCTTGGGAACTCAGCACCGAGTGACCTCTGTCAGATAACGTACCGCTGAGCTGCGGGGGCACAAGGCGCGGCCGGAGGTCGCGCCGAGAGGGCGCGGGACTAGCTTTAGCCAGGCCCGTGACCGGTGAACCCAGCTGCTCCAGCGGCTCGTCATATTCCCAAACCCCCACGTCTTCATTCAATGCCCTATCGAAACCTCTCGGTACCCATCCTCCACCCCGGAATGCTGATGTGGATACCCAAACGGATGTGCGGCGAACAACATGCCGTCAATCTTGACGGGGTCATAGCGCACATGCCGGTGGCCGTGAACAACTGCTAGAATCCTGGGGGCATTGGCCTCAATCAGAGCCTCGAGATGCTTGCTCCATGTATTTCCCTGCGTGGGGTCATGCGATGGAGCGGAGCTGTGACTCAGATGGTGAGTCACCACGATTAGTCTCGTTGACTTCGGCAATCCCTCCACCTGCGTACGGATGTCCTCCGCAAAACGGCGAGCCAACCCCCTATCCTCGGGCCCTGATTCAGAATCAAACCACTCCGAGTACCCTGTTCCCGTGAACCATCCAATGCAACCAACGATTGCAACGTCGGCACCGAGCAGCAGAAGAGGACTCTTTGGAAGATAGTGCCAGCCAACTGACTCAGATATGCCGGGGAAGGTAATTGAGTAGCGAGACTCGGAAGTATCGTCATTTGACTCAGGATCGATGACCCAGATGTCATGATTCCCGGGAACCCAGCATTTCGTGCAGGGCAATTCAATGCGGGCGAGAAAGCTGCGGATTTCTTTCGTTCGGTGGGATATGTCACCCGCCAAGACCAGGAGGTCGGGAACTGGCCGGCCATTGATATGAGCGATTAGCGCATCAACATCCTCACGCTGGTCATGGCGGTGCGCATGAATGTCAGAGATGAGACCCAGCTTCATCGAATGGTCATCTCCTGCTTCACGTTCCGGCGTTTATCTTCGGCATCGCATTGCGGATACAACGAACTGCTCAGCGGTGGGCTGGCCT
>JAGMDA010000574.1 GCA_023128935.1 Candidatus Eiseniibacteriota bacterium
GCCAGGGATCACGCTTGATCAAGGGTTAGGGACAAGCGTCTCGATGCTGGCAAGGCTTTAAGACTCTCCTTTGGGCGATCGCCCGATGATCCCGATGGCCAAGGTGATGTCATCCGCTATGAGCTGCTCCGGCGGGATCCCACGACGCCTAGCTTCGTCGTGGTTAAATCCTTCACAGCCATGCAACACCTCGACAGGTTCAGGCTAGACGACATGAACCTCAAGCCAGGCCGTCCATACACTTATATGGTGCGCACGATCGCCACGGACGGCAGGCAGGCTGATGGGGCCGAGTCTGTGCCCGTAGCTCCCTCGCGGCAGTGGTTCTTCACGAACAAGCTGAACACACTGGTGACAACGGTGATCTTCGTTGCTTGTATCCTCGGCTATATCCGATTGGCCCGGAGGGGAAAGCATCTCTTCATCCGCCGGATTGCGGGACTCGATGCTATCGACGAGGCGATCGGGCGCTGTACTGAAATGGGTCGGCCGACCTTATATATTCCAGGCATCAGCACAATCTCCGATGTAGCTACGATCGCATCGCTCAATATTCTCGGGCAGGTGGCCAAGAAGATTGCCACCTACCAAGCCCGCATCATGGTTCCGAACCGGGATCCAATTGTCTATCCGGCAACGCAGGACATCGTAAAGGAAGCCTTCGTGGAAGCAGGCTATCCGCACAACTACCGTGCCGAGGATGTCTACTTCGTCACCAACGACCAGTTCTCCTACGCGGCAGCGGTCTGCGGAACGATGGTCCGCGAGAAACCAGGCGCAAACCTGTTCTTGGGAATGTTCTATGCCGAGTCGCTCATCCTCGCTGAAACCGGGGCATCGATTGGGGCGATTCAGATAGCCGGGACAGACGCGATTTCACAGCTGCCGTTCTTTGTCACCGCGTGCGACTACACGATCATTGGAGAAGAGCTCTATGCAGCCAGCGCTTATATCGGGCGCGATCCAACCCTGCTGGGCAGTATCAAGGGACAGGATGCCTACAAGCTGGTCTGTATCGCCCTTATCATACTGGGTGTGCTTAGCATGACAGCCGGAGTCCTCGTGCGGGGTGAGCCATTTGACTGGATTCCACAGATATTGAGGGTGCGAGGAGCTGGAGGATGAGAACCCAGGTTCCACTCGCGATTTGCTTCATTGCCGGGCTTTTTATGGCCGTGCAGTACTTCATTCCGGCTTTCTTGCCGCTCTATGAACGCATCAACGATTACATACAGATTGTGTCTGCTTTCGCCATTGTGTTAGGCGTGGTAAGCGTAATTCAGCGCCACAGCGCGCGGGTGCGTAGACGCGGCCCCGAGCACAAACGGCACAAGGATTGGCCATTCAGTGTAGCGGCGATGACCGGGCTGACGGTGATGCTACTGGCCGGATTCATTGGTGGTCGTGGCCAGGGAACGCTTTTCCAGAACCTCTTCAATGCCATTCTTCTTCCTGTCCAGGCGACGATGTTTGCGCTTCTGGCCTTCTATCTTGCTTCAGCGGCGTTTCGAGCCTTCCGAACACGGAGCACGGATGCCACGGTACTACTTATAGCGGCAGTGATTGTCATGATCGGCCGGCTCGATGATGGGGCCACGTTGAAGATCCCGGAACTCGCACACTGGATCCTAAATGGACCGAACCTGGTTGCCAAGCGAGCAATCATTCTCGGGGTCGGTTTGGGGATGATGGCCACGGCCTTGAAAGTGGTCATGGGCATTGAGCGGTCTTATCTTGGATCGGGGAAGGAGTAGAAGATGCGCCTCCTCGATCTGTTCAATAAGTTGCTTCAAATCGACCGGCGGATCATCTATAGCCTAATGTTCATCGGTGTCACGATTCCATTCTATGTATCCTGGCCGCCGATCCGCATCGAGGTTTCGCCTGAGGTCGAGGATACCTTCAAGATCATTGACCAAATCCCGCCCAATTCGAATCCCCTGCTTCTATCCTTCGACTATGACCCCGCGTCGGCAGCCGAACTGACGCCGATGGCAAAGACGGTCCTGCATCACTGCTTCTCGAAGGAGATCCGGGTCCTTGTGATCAGCCTGCAGTACTCTGGGCTGGGGGCTGGCATTGCCAGTGAGGTCGTGCCCGAGATCGCAGCGGAGTATGGCCGAGAGAAGAACGTCGATTGGGCCTTCCTTGGCTTTCAGCCCAACGCCGGCGTAGCCATGCTCCAGATTGGCGAGGACATTAAAACAACCTTCCCGATTGACTACTATGGCACGCCAGTTGACGAAATCCCCCTGATGGAATCGATCCAGAACTATGACCAGATCCCGGCGGTTTTGAGCCTTGCCTCCACCGCCGTTGGCGAGTTCTGGGCGGTCTATGCCGGTTCGCGCTATGGTGTGACCATCCTGACTGGCCTGACAGCTGTCTATGTAGCGGATATCCAGCCATTCTATCAAACCGGCCAGATCAAGGGGGTCCTCGGGGGGTTGAAGGGGGCCGCTGAGTATGAGAAGAAGGTCGGCATACTTG
>JAGMDA010000575.1 GCA_023128935.1 Candidatus Eiseniibacteriota bacterium
AAACTCGCAGCAGCATGCAGTCCCGCACTGAACGACCCAGGAGCAAGCTGTCCTTCACTGAACGACCCAGGAGTAAGTTGTTCCGGGTACCTACCCCGACCCTGTCAACCTCGGACTCCGGCACTCCCACTCCTCGCTTCTCCCTCCACCGGCCCGCCCGCTTGAGAAATCCGCGTTCCCTCCACCAGAGTGCGAGCTGGCCGATGACTCCAATCGGGCAGTCCTTCAAATATTACGGATGGCCCAGGGCGGCCCGGATTCCCTCGCGGCACTGGATCGTCTCTTCGTTCGCCTTGCCTTCCGCAATCAGCCCGTCGGCCAGTTTGAGCCCCTCCTGCAAACGGCCGCGCGCCAGTGCCCCTTTCCAAGCAGCCGGATTCCCGCGGAGCAACCGCCAGATGACAGTCACCAATCCTCTGCGGGCAGCAACCGAGGCCGGCTGATGCCGCAGGACTGTCCGGTAAACCCGCTCGCTGCGCGCAAGATCCCCATGCTTGAGAGCGAGGAAACCAACCCGCTCCATTAAGTCCATGCGTTTCGGATCCTTGCGGACCGCCCGCTCGTAAGCTTGCATCGCTTCTGCTAGAAGACCAAGTTGCTCGGCAGCCAATCCATGTAGATAGGCCGACTGCAGGCTTTCCTCCCGCTTGCCCGCCAGACGCCTGGCATAGAAAAGCACCTCTTTGGGCTCATTCCTCTCGGCATGGATGCGTGCCATCATCTTGAGTGCCAGGGCGTAGGTCGAATCAGCCTCGAGCCCCCGGCGAAATGCCCTACAGGCGGCATCATGGTCGCCTTCATAGTACTGCAGCATGCCCCGGACGACGTGGAACCGGGCGTTCTCGGGGAAGATCTCGGTCATGATCCGATACTCCTCCAACGCCTCCGGAATCCGACCACCCTTGCGATAGTACTTCCCAATCTCCTCATGCGCGTACGCCTGCGAGAAACGCGGTTGGTCCCCTATGATCCCGCGAAAACGATCCACCGAACGCTCCTCCCCCGCGTTCAACCAAAACCAGGGGACCGAAAGAAAGAAGGCCGCACCCACTACGCTTCCAACCAGCCCGGCACCCATCCGACCACCCGTGAGCACCGACCAAACCAGAAACGCCGCCACCACAATAAGCGGCATCTGCGCCGCAAACAGATCCCAATCGCGCGCAATCCCCAGCTTCATGTGGATCAACGACATCAATACCAATAGCCACAAGCACACCACAAGCAGGAGCATTACCTCCAATGGCCAGCCCCTGACCCGACGGCCCTGTGTCCCATCTGTTGGTGCCCGGGCCGCCTTCCTCCACGGCCTCGCTGCCACCAGCAACGCCAGTGGCACCGGCACCAACAGCACAAGCAGATTCGCGATGTCCTTCCAGTGACGCCACGACAAGATACCTTGATCCCCATGAAATGGCGTCAGCAGCCTCTGGCCTTGCCGTAGCTCGACAAACTCCAGATGAAAGCGAGCCGTCGTGTAGCCCTCCAGCGAGTAAATCCCAAGTGCAACCGTCAAAATCCCAAGCACAGGCACCAATACCATCACCAAGCGACCCACCAGCGAGCCCGGTGCACGCTGCGCAGGGCAGAACACCGCCAGCGCCAAGAGGGGCCCCAGGAAGAGCGCATCCAGGTGAAAGGCCAGCCCCAATCCAAATAGCCCAGCCACCACCCAAAGCCCAACGCGGCCACGATAATGAAGCGCAAATGCGACCACGTAGAGCAGCATCACGACCATCAGGATCGCATAGCACTCCACATAACCCATGAACATCTCGACCGGCGCAAACAGAACCAGCATCGCGTAGAGCACGATCCTCTCTCCGCTCTCCTGCGAAAGACTCCTCGCGCTCCACGCTGCGGCAGCTAAGTAAAACGCGCCAGCCACTATGCTGATCCACCCAAAGAGAGCGAATGACGCCGCCTCCGTCTCCAACCCCAGCAACGCATACAGTCTCGCCGGCAGTAGATAGGAGATGAAGTCAAAGCCGTGATACGGAATGCCCCTTGCAGCCAGCTCACCCAAGAGCCAGCCGTCACCCAGGAAATGCGTCCGGCAACGGAGGATCCAGAAGACCGCGGCGCCCAAGATCGGCACGACCCCGTAGGCGATCAACTTGCGCCCCAGAAGCAATGGCGCAGCCCGCTCTACGAGCCAGGATCCGATCCTGACCCCAAGGGGCGTCCAGATCACGATGAGCCCCATTAGCGGCCACAGCAGCCGCACGTGGAAAGGCGCAAAGGCCAAGTGATTGATGCCCCAGAGCACCGGGCCCGGGAGTAATCCCCCTATGCCTTGCAAGACAAGCAGCAGCGATAGAACAACCCGCGGAACCGTCGAACCAGCGCTCTCTTGCCCTGAGTTGCCCTTAGTGCAGCTCAATACCCCTGTCATGGAATGGGATTATGCCGGAGCCAACCGGCGCGACTCAATGGCTCAGGAGGGTTCAGCATGCACGGTTGTGAACTATCACTCAATAGAACACCCCCCCTGCCGATACCTCCAACGGCGGACTGTCATAGCACTTCTGGCATTTCAAACCGCCAAAACAGTACAGCGCTCAAAGACCAGGTCGACCGGCCCGGGGGCTTTTGGGCACGCGAACCGTGGACATCCCCCTTGCCAGGAGGAGTCCGCAGGGAATGGGACGCTGACAGGGGCTGACTGATTCCGGCCCCCATGATGGAAGACCGCCACACGGTCATCTGCGCCGGGCGCATACGTCTTAACATAGGAAACAGTAGGGAGATAGCCGCCATGAAAAGAGCTTTCGGCTCTATCCTCACTCTTGCGATCCTTTCCTTCCA
>JAGMDA010000576.1 GCA_023128935.1 Candidatus Eiseniibacteriota bacterium
AGGACCGCTGGAATGCCGGCATCCGTGAGGGAGGAGATGAGAGCCGTCCCATAGGGATAGAGGGGTGAACCCCAGGGAAGTTCGGCCTCGGGGAAGGCGCCATTGCGAATGCCAAATGCCCTCACCCAGTGCACGCCATCGTCAAACGCTGGGATCCCGCAGAAAAAAGCAGTCTTGAGGGAAATCCAGCCGGCGATCCGCACCAGCAGGCCCACCAGGAAGGTTGCCAACATCCAATAGCGCGCATGGCCGGCGTTCTCACTCATCTCTCTGCTACTCTGCATCCTGTTCTATCCCCTCGGGTCGCGGTTTCTATCTCGCCCGCCCTAGCGCGTGCATCTCACCAGGTCACGCCAAGGCCAGGCGAGAAGTCCTAGGGCGCCTTCCCGCAGGCGGTCAAGACGATCGCGTGCAGACTGTCGCGCTCCGCATCCTCCAACGCTTTCACCTGAGCCGAGGATAAAACCTCGCGAGCCTCTCGGCAGAGATTACGGGCCGTCAAGTGCCGCAGAAGCGTCTCTGCATGCCTGGCCGTGGGGGCCAGCGCGACTGCCGCGCGAGCTGCGCGCAAACCTTCATCTCCCGCCCCTTCTTCCTCCAGCAGCAGAAGGGCCAAATCGTGGTGAACGTCCGCCGCCTTGGGATCGGCCGTCAAGAGGTCTTTCAGTATCTTGATAGCTGCTGCCAGCCGTCCCGCCCTGGCCAGGGCGGAGGCTACATGGGGCCCCAGCTCTCGCGGCCAGCCGGCCACCCGGTACGCCTGCTGCCATGCATCGGCTGATGCGTCGTAGTCCTCCAACATGAAGAGCGCCGACGCGTGCCCGATCCAACCCTCCTTTGAGTGCGAGTCAATGGAGAGGACCTGTTCGAAGGCATCATGCGCTTCCTGTGGTCGACCGACTTCCAGCAGTAGATTCCCGAGGCGATAGCGTGCCTCTGGATCGCGGGGGTGCATTGCACCTGATTGCCTGAGGATCTCTTCGGCTTCGTCATACTCCTCCTGCAGGATCAAAACGTGCCCCAGTCCATTGAGTGCGACCCTGTAGTCTGGAGCGATCTCGAGGGCCCGGCGATAGTGAGGTTCAGCGGCGGCTGGATCATCTTCGCGGACGAGCGATGAGGCCAGGTTGGCCAGGTTCTTGACGCTGCGGGGTTGTACTTTCACAGCTGCCTCAAAGAGTGCCAGGTTGTTTTGCCAGTCGTGGTTCCGATCCCACGTGCGCAGCCCGAGTGCGGCGACTGCCAGCATCAGTATAACTAAGCCAAGACGCTGCATATGAACCGCGCGGAGGAGCCGGTGCAGGACAGCTAGGCACAAGAGCATGACGCCCAAGGAAGGCAAATAGAATAGACGCTCGGCCATGATCGTGCCGATCGGCAGAAGCAAATTGGAGACAGGCAGCAGAAGGCCTCCGCAGAAAACAAGGCTCCAGGCTGCGGCCGGAGCAGGCCGCTTGTGGCGGAGAAGCCAGATGCAGGCTGCGATGACGGCAATCAGGAACAGCCCCGGGAGACTCAACCACCTGCTCTCCAGCGCGATCGCGTCGAAGGAGTAATCCACAGACAAGCGCGCCGGCCAGAACATGAGCCAAATGCCGCGAGCCAGAACCTTGCCCGCCGTCAGGACACGGATATCAAGTGGGGCCGCAAAGATCGGATTGTCGATCTTGCTGACATCCGACAGAGCGATGGCCGAACCCAAAACCGCAAACCGCGCCAGTATGTAGATGAGGAAGCCGAGCAAGACAGCGCTGTCTCCAAGGAGCGCGCGTTTGAGCATGCCAGGCCTTTCCTGAACGGCCTGGCGATAGGATCTGCCATCCGCCAGCAGCCCCAAGCGATGGGCACCGACAACTAGAATCCAACCCGCGGCGCTTTCCTTGGAACCGGCCGCCAGGGCAAAGCAGAGGGTGATGCAGGCAAGCTGGTGCCATTTGGGAACCGGGCGACTGCGCCCGCCTGGCTTTGGGTAGTTCCCTGAAACGTGTTCTGGGGGCTGCCTGCTTATCTCTGTCCAATCCGTGCCCGGTGCGATCCGGAGCCAAGCCAGATAGCCGGCCAGCCCGAAGAGGGCTGCCAGGGGTTCGGAGCGCCCCACGATCCCTGTGACTGCCTCCGTGTGGATCGGGTGAGCTGCGAACACCGCTGCCACCGCCAGGGGGAACCCCGTGCGGCCGCCCATGAGTCGGC
>JAGMDA010000577.1 GCA_023128935.1 Candidatus Eiseniibacteriota bacterium
ATCCTGGCGCGAACCTTCAGCGCCTTATGATAGTAGGCGTCATAGTAGCCTGCGCTGAGCACGTATGTGCCCAGCAGGATCCGCCGTTTCACCTCTGGACCGAACCTCTGTCCCCGGGTGGCCTTGTACAGGACCGTCAGCTCCGCGGCTGTCTCGCTTCCAGTCGCGCCGCCCTTGCTCCAGCCGGCACTGCGCTCCGAACCGAAAGACAGCTCGTGGCCAGAGCCGGAACGTATCTCGCGGCCAGAGCCGGAACGCAAACCGCGGCCAGAGCCGCAACGCAAACCGTGGCCAGAGCTGCTGCGGGTGCCGTAACGAACCCCATCGTAACGCGACAGGTTTGAGGACGCCTCTGCATTCGCAAGGATGTAGTAGCTGGCCACACCCCACTGCGGATCCGGTAACTCGACCGGGGTAATCTCCGCGCCCAGCTCCCGAAAGCGATCGCAACACCGCTCGAATGCCCGGCGCACTTCCCCATCCAGTTTATACTCAAGCCAGGCCTGCGGAATCCCCAGCCTCTGACGCTTGAGTCCTTGGCCCAAGCGCTTGACCTGGATCTTCGGGGATCCCTGCAGGGTAGTGGAGTCGCGTGGATCGTGGCCGCTGATGGCATTATAGAGCAGGGCGCAGTCGCGCGCGGTGCGAGCCATGGGACCGATCTGATCCAGCGAGGACCCAAAGGCGATCAACCCATAGCGCGAAACGGTTCCGTATTGCGGCTTGAGCGCAACCAGCCCGCAGAAGGCCGCCGGCTGCCTGACCGAACCGCCCGTGTCACTCCCCAGCGAACCCAAGGCCAGTCCGGCGGCAACCGAGGCAGCTGACCCGCCGCTGGAACCCCCCGGCACGCGCTGCTGGTCATAGGGGTTACGGACCGGGAAGTAGGCACTGAACTCGTTGGACGACCCCATGGCGAACTCGTCCATGTTCGCCTTGCCTATGATAATGGCGCCTGCCTCCAGCAGGCCCTGTACCGCGGTAGCATCGTAGATGGGCCGGAACCCTTCCAGAATCCGGCTTCCGGCTGTCATGGGCTGGTCGCGCACACTGATATTATCTTTGACCACGACCGGAACCCCAGTGAGCGGCCCGGGCCAGTCTCCCCGCCCCACGCGGATCTGAAGGCCTTCAGCGCGCTGGCGGGCATCTTCGCTCATCACATGCAGCAGGGATCCGATCTGCTTGTCTCTTTGCGAGATCCGCTCCAGGAACGCATCGATCGCCTCGGGGATCTGGCACGCGCGCTCCCGAACCGCAGCTACATAAGGTTCAATGGTCCCCGGCGGCATGGGCATTGAGGTCTCTCCCGTGAATCTTGCGTGTAGACCCGCCTTTGGGCTCCGCTGCCCTCTGTGCCGGCGTCACCGGCACAGCCGCCGGCACAGCAAAGAAGTTCCCGCATCTCTCGGGGGCACCCCTCAGCGCGTCCTGAACGCCCGTCCCTGGAGCTGGCTGATCATCCCTCAGGCTACCGGCCAGACCCACCGATGGGAGCATCGGATCCACTCCGGTGGTCTCCACGCATGCCAGCAGTTGCATGTATCGCAGGATGCCTCTCAGGTCACCCAGAAGCCCTTTGAGTTCTTCTGGCGGCAGATCCAACCGGGCCAGCTCACAGAGATGCGCAATCTGTTTCTCTGAGATCTCCATCCCAAAGCATCTCCATCCGGAACCCTAGGCCTCCCACTCCAGGTAGGCCCCCAGCACCCTTCTGGTACGTCCGCTGTGAAAGCGTACGGATACGTGCGCCTGTTC
>JAGMDA010000578.1 GCA_023128935.1 Candidatus Eiseniibacteriota bacterium
AGATCATGCTCCTGCACACCACCTGGGCCGGAGCCATCCGGGGTGGCTGCCATACCAGTGGTGAGGATCCCGGTGATCACCTCCTCCATCAGCCCCTGGCCCTCTGACGCCTCGGTCACACCACGTTCGGACGCCAGTTCGCGGAGCCGATCCGCGATCTGCGCCGCTGTCTCAGGCCCCACGTCCGAGAGAAGAAGCACCTCCTCGAGCCGCTCGAGTAGGGTCTCGTCAAGCTTGCCTCCGCCGCCAAACACCTGCGCCATGCCTTCAGCCAGGACGCTGCGTGTTTTCCCGATGCGAACGGCCACCTTCCTCCATATAGAGACCATCTCGTTCCCCTTTGCCTGCTGCCCGCACTTAGGGCCCGCGCAAGCCCTCAGTGCTGTCCAGCGATGCCCTCTACGATCTCCACGAACTCCTGAATACTCTCGAAGCGGCGATAGACTGAGGCAAAACGAACATAGGCCACTGGATCCAGTTCCCGCAGTTCATCCATAACCAACCGGCCGATCTCGCGAGCTTCTACCTCCTCGCCTCCCGAGCTGTGCAACCTGCTCTCGATCCGGTCCACAACGGCTTCGATCTCCTCCGCCGAGAGGGACCGCTTCTGGCCGGCCCTAAAAATCCCCTGCTTCACCTTGTCGCGCTGGTAGGGTTCCCGGCGGCCATCGCGCTTCACCACCAGCAGCGCAACTGCATCCACATATTCGTATGTTGTGAATCGGTGCGCGCAGCCAAGGCACTCGCGGCGCCTTCTGACGCCCTTACCATCCCGCACAGCACGCGAATCGATGACACGGTCCTCTTCGTGACCGCAGCGGGGACAACGCATTGTTCACTTTCCCCCCTCAATTGGCGGATCGATCTCGAGCAGCACCCCACTGGAAACCGTCACACGCCCTGCTCCAGTTCCGGCGCCCTCGGTCTCGCCGGCGGAATTCTCCCACTCGCTCACCGCGCGACTCGCATCCAGAGGTTCGAGAATCAGCTCACCCAGGACCCCGATGTCGCAGACCCTACCCCTCACGCTGGACTCCTGTCTGCCGGACACCCCCCCCAACTGCCGCACGCAGACCGTCCGGCCCATCAGAAGCGAGGCTTCGCGCAGCGCGGCGCGGATCTCCTCGCCCGCGCCCTCCTCAAAGCGCTCCAGCCATCTGGCCAGGGCTTCGAGGAATGCTTCAAGAAAACACCCCCGCGGCCTCAGTTGCCCAGTCTCGGTCAGGATCGAACCCGCCCGGTCGCGGAGTTCCGGGGGGAAGTCCGTGACCCTCTGGCCAACATTTAGCCCCACACCCAGCACAACCGCGTCTCCGGGACCCACATCCGCCAGGATTCCGGCCAACTTCCGGCCCCTATGGATCAAGTCATTCGGCCACTTGAGCGCGCAGAGAAGTCCGGCCCCTACCTCCACCGCTTCTCGCAGTGCGAGGGCCGCCAGAGACGTCACTAGCGGCCACTCCTGCGCGGGTCTTTGCAGGCCCACGACCATACTCAGCCAGAGGCCCGCGTGGCGAGGAGAAAACCAGCTGCGACCCATCCGCCCCCGTCCGGCCGTTTGAGTGTCGGCGAGAACCAGCAGTCCAGGCCCCTCTGATACCGCAAGTTCGCGAGCCAGGCACTGCGTGGAATCGATCTGCGCATGCCAAACCCAACGGCGGACAAGGGGCGATGCCGCCAGGATCCGTATGGTTTCCTCACGGGGCAGATCGAGCAGGAATTCGCCGGCCCCCGGAGCGCTCATCTCAGGTGTGCCTCCCGCTCAAGATCGAGAGAGATATCCAGGGCCCGCGCCGAGTGGGTCAAGCTTCCAATGGAGATGAAATCGACCCCCGGCTGCGCGTAGGCAGCAACTGTCTCCAGAGTAACGCCCCCGGAGACTTCGATCTCGATCCGGCGGCCGGTCTCCCGCTCGCTTTGGCGCAAGATCCCGACTGCACGAGTGATTTCCTCGGGTGTGAAGTTGTCCAGCAGCAGTCGATCCACGGGCGATCCCACAGCGTGGCCGATCTCGGAGAGACTACGCAGTTCCAGCACCACCTGTACATCCGGCCGCGCGTGGGAGAGGATCTCCAGTGCACGCGCGATCCCACCGACGGCCACGATGTGATTGTCCTTGATCATCACGGCGTCGAACAGACCCATGCGGTGGTTTGCTCCGCCACCATGTCGCACGGCGCACTTCTCGAGCAGGCGCATCCCCGGGGTGGTCTTGCGGGTATCCAGGATCTGCACGCCGGTTCCGCGAATGCGCGCCACGAAAGCCGCGGTCTGCGTCGCGATTCCCGAGAGATGCTGTAGGAAGTTGAGCGCCAGGCGCTCTGCGAGGAGGATTGAGCGCACCGAGCCACTGACGGCAGCCACCACCAAGCCCTCCTCGACGGCATCGCCGTCGGCCGCGCGCGGCGCGAAAGCCAGCCCGTCGTCGGCCTGCCGGAAGACCTCCTGCGCCACGCGGAGCCCGGAGAGCACGCCGCTGCGCTTGACACGGATGAGCCCGCGCC
>JAGMDA010000579.1 GCA_023128935.1 Candidatus Eiseniibacteriota bacterium
CTTAGGCGTGGCCTGATTGGCCCGGGTCCGCGTGAATTCCCAGTCAGGGTAGTGAGCACCTCGACCGATTTGAGAAGAGGGTTTCATCCGCCCTGGTGAGGGGTTCATACGCGACTCGAGACGAGGGAGGCGCAATGCGGTTGCATGCATGGATAGTACTGGTAAGCGTTCTGCTCCTGGCAGGGACAGGATTTATCGGATGCTCTGACGATAGCTCCACCAACTCAGGCGGAAATGGAAACGACACCTCCGGGAAATACCTCATCGAAGGCACCTTTGCCAACGCCCTGATCTCGGGAGGATCCTTCGCAGCCTATGTGGGGCGTCTTGACGCGGCGGATGCATCGGCAAAGGATTGCACGATTGACGTGAACGGCACGAACATCCCGCTCATGACCCTTCTCAGCACGGATGAGGATGCGGTCTTCACTAAACTTGGCTTCGGATACGAAGCCGGCACCTCGTATACAGTAACCGCTACACTTGCCAGCAAGACGGCGACCTGCAGCTTCGTCGGGCCCGAGTACAACTGGCCCGAGATCACTGCTCCCGCAGACAACTCAGGTTTCACGGCCGGTGAGTCAATCGATGTGGCATGGCAATATGGTGGCGGCACTCCGGAGAAGGTCTATGTGCGAGTCTACCTGGACAGTACGGAGGAGGATTACTCCTTTGATAAAGAGCTCAGCGGGGAGACGACCAGCTACACGATCCCCGGATCAGAAACGAGCGCATGGACCGATGAGGAAGAAATCATAATCGGAGTCGATCTTGGCGAGGGCATCTGGCCCATCACAGGAGACTTGGCCTCCGTGGGCAGTTTCATCGCAACCATTCTCCCAGGCGATGCCATATCCCTCGTGGCTGGAGGAAGCCAGACAGAAACGTGGTTCGTCGACGTCACCTTGGACAGCTACTCCCTGGACGCCGATGGAGCCAGCACGACGCAGATGCACGCAACGATCCAGGACTCATCTTTCGCCCCCTGCCCCGACGGCACCACAGTGATCTTCAGCGTCACACCCGCGGGGTATGTCGCCTTCAACCCCACAACGGCAACCACGAGTAGTGGAGAGGCCACCACAACCATCACAGCCGCCTCCACCGCCGGTGACGTCAGCGTTTGCGCCACTGCCTTCGAGCTCGTTGCCTGTACGAACATAACCCTTCAGGAAGTGATCACAATCACAGTCGGAACCAGCGACTGTCCCGAGATTGACTGGAATCCCGGAAACCCCATGTACGGCCTGATCGTCCGGGAAGTCGGGATCGGCGTAGGAAACACGAAGTGGACCATTGTCGGTGGTGTGGGCGGCTTCACCCCAGAGGTCACCTACGGCACCGTGCCGAACAACGCCACGCAGGCCTGGCCGCTCCTGGGAGTAACACCAGACCCGCTTGATCCCGGGACGGAGTACAAGCTGGGTCTCGTGGATGCTGTCGGAGACACGCTCTTCTGCAACTTCACGCCCTGAGAAGCTCCGTAGACGGGCCACACGCTCATCTGCAACTTCGCGCCCTGAGAAGCGCTGCAGAAGGCCGAGGCCGCGGAAACGCACGGTGAGATTGATGATCGTGCATGGCCTGGATCAGAAACTTTTTGTCGGAGGTGGGCTATGAAAGCCGCTGGACGAAACGAGAGTCTTGCAGATCGTAGGGATTCTGGCTTGTTGCTTCGGATGGTTGGACGGGTCTGCCAGCAGGCGGGATTCCGTGCCAGGAACGTTGGCTCTCTGGTACTCTACAGATGCGGGGGTCTGCAAAGTGTGATGCTCCCTGTCCTCATATTGACACTCTGGGTCGTTCCATGGCTGCTTGTGGCCTTCAACCCTGCCCGCGCTGACAGCCCGGGGCAGCCGTACGGCGACCTCACGGAGATAAGCCTCGAGGATCTCATGTCCATCGAGGTCACATCCGTATCGAAGAAGGTCGAACGCCTCTCTGAGGTCGCTGCCGCCATATATGTTCTCACACAGAGAGACATCCGCCGCTCGGGAGTAACGACCATCGCCGATGCCTTGAGACTGGTACCCGGCCTGTATGTCGGTCGTATCGACGCCAATAAATGGACAGTCACCTCGCGTGGGTTCAGCGCGAATTTTGCCAATAAATTGTTGGTCTTGATCGACGGCCGCAGTGTGTATACGCCGCTTTTCTCCGGGGTGTTTTGGGACGTACAGGACGTTCTGCTGGAGGATATCGAGCGGATAGAGGTCATCCGCGGTCCTGGGGCAAGTCTCTGGGGGGCGAATGCCGTCAATGGTGTAATCAACATTATCACCAAGAAGACTGAGGACAGCCAGGGTGGCCTCGCCAGAGCGGGGGGCGGTTCCGAGGAGCGGGGGTTCGGATCCTTCCGCTACGGTGGCGAGATTGGCAGCGGGGCGTCTTTCCGTGTCTATGGAAAGTACTTCGACCGCGACCACTCGGTTGATTCAACCGGAGCGGACGCAACAGACGATTGGGACGTTCTCCGCGCAGGGTTTCGCATCGACTGGCAGCTCTCAGATCGCAACTCTCTGACCTTCCAGGGGGATATCTACGACGGTGACGCGGGTGTGATGTACGACTTCCCGATCCTGACGCCTCC
>JAGMDA010000058.1 GCA_023128935.1 Candidatus Eiseniibacteriota bacterium
GTGGCGGAGACCGTGGGCGCGCACATCCGCCGCATCCGGCTCGAACGGGCTGCTCAGCGCCTCAAGTTCGGTGATGCGAGGATCACCGAGATTGCCTTCGAGGCAGGTTATGAGACCCGCTATGACGCCTGTCTGTCCGTTGGCGATAGCTTCGAGCCCGAAGGCGAGATCCGGGCGTGCAGACGATCGGCGGCGGCGAGTATGCCGTCACGACCCACCACGGTCCGTATGACAAGCTGGCTGAGACCTACGCCAAGCTGTATGGCCAGTGGATCCCGCGCAACGGGCGTACGCCGCGTTCGGCGCCCTGTTTCGAGATCTACTTGAACGACCCAGAGAGCACTGAGCCCGCAGAGCTGCTCACCGACATTCACGTCCCGCTCGAACCCGTGGAATGAGCCCACGGATCCCCGAGCCGGCTGAGGCGTGGCCAAGCTGCTCGAGAAGGGCAAGGACGAGGGGGTTAAGGATGTCGCTCAGCCTCCTTCGCCGAGGGCAGCTGCGTGCAGATGCTGCACGTGGGACCCTATGAGCGGCAGAAGGAAACGGTGACGCAGATGCAGGCCATGATGGAGGAGGCCGGACTCAAGCCGCGCGGTCCGCATCACGAGGTCTATCTTTCTGATCCGCGGCGCGTGGCCCCCGAGAAGCTGCGTACCATCCTGCGCCAGCCGGTGCGCAGGAAGCGTTGATCCGGGGGCGACATCGTTTCCCTCGCGGAACTCTTTGCTGGCGCGAGTGCTGCGCCGTATGTCTCGCACAGGCATGGCAAGATGGGATCGGCTCTTTCCGTAGCCAGCTTCCATGCCCCGAGCAGCCACGCTGACGGGCGAGGAGCAAAAGGCTGCGAAGACCGTGTCCCTTCGGCACAGTTGCGTAGAGCACGGTCACCCGGGGGTCGCTCGGCAGAGGTATGCGGGCTACGTCTTGACGACACTTGGCCATTCAGCCATATTGCTGCGAGTGGTCAAGTAGAGCAGAGGCAGAGCGGCTGCTTCGTGAGGTTCGGGCAGAAGAGATGGCGTGAGGGTATCAATCATGACTCGCCAAGAGATCGTCGAGATTCTTCGTCAGGCACGGCCTCAGCTCGCACGCGAGTTCGGAGTGCGGCGCCTCGCCCTCTTCGGCTCGTACGCCAGAGGCGATCAGCGAGAAGACAGCGACGTGGACATCCTTGTGGAAGTCGATCCCTCGATCGGGCTCCGCTTCGTTGACCTTGCGGACCAGATCGAGATGCTGCTCGGTGTTCGCACCGACGTAGTCTCACGACGTGCGATCGCGCCGTCTCATTAAGTAGTTCCGTTGCGGGCATGGGTTCCATCGGGTGCATCGCAGCAGCATGGGACGCGGATAAAGCGGGTCGCAGCACGGGATGCACGGAACTCGGCGACCAAGATTATGTATCGGTGAAGTGAAGGAATCTATCGCTGGGAGTTGGCCAGGTGGGTAGAGCGAGATGACGAGAAAGATGTGGTTCATTCTAGTTATGGTGGCGGGGGTTGCAGGCGCAGGTTCCACAACGCCGAACGAAGGAAGTGAAGCCTTCGCCATCTACATCCTAGAAGAGGGGGCGCTTAATGGCTACCGCTGGGACGAGACGCCCGATACCGGCTGGATTGTCCTGCCGCGCGAGCCGTGGCTCGACCTCGATGATATCGCCTCCTACGACTTCTCCACGCATTGCATCTATCTGGAGGGGACAACTTCATCACGCTATTTCCCGGAGACTGGCACGCATTTTGCCGTCGTTGCCGACGGTGAGCTATGCTACGTTGGTTCCTTCTACCATATTTCATCGTCCTGTATGGGGCGGGATCCGCGGATCGCAACTCCCATCTGGAGGGGAGAGCGATTGACACCTCTTTTCGATCCCGAGGACGTCATCCGAATGGGAGAATCGTATCCCATTGGAACAAGAGCCGGAACGACAGCCAAGGACGTGCGCGACGATGAGCGAGTACGGGCAGTGCTGGATCGAGCCGATAAACTCCGCGCCGGCCTGCGCGTCACCCTAGACGATGTGACCGTGGTTGATCGTGCTGACACGACGACAGTTCGCTACACATTCACGGTGGAGAATCTCGATGCGGATGCTCTGTACGTGCTGGATCCCGAGCGGATAGGCACGGAGCTCTTCCATTACTATACCAACGGGGTCGTTCTTTGGAATCCTTCCGAGAGAACGGGTAGTTTCTGGTCGAGTTTGAAGAAAACGCCTCAACAACCTGCGCCAGGAACCCAGTGGAACCATGACTGGTTCACGCGACTTGGGAGCCGGGAATCGATGACGCGAACGGTCATCCTACGGGGCTATCCACGCCTCCCCGCTGCCAAGTACACCTGCTACTTGATCTACCCTGGCGCGCACGTCGCGAAAGAAGCGCGCCGTCTCCCGGACGGGAGGATCTGGTTCGGGCACGTCCGGTCCAGTGAGCTGACCGTCACGCTTGCCGAATGAAAAGGGCCGAGGTGGTGCCCCGATGCCGCGTGCGGGCCGCCTGAATAGACTGAATCGCTCAACCGCGTGCTCAAGGGGAGATGCCCGGTGAAAGAAGCGCAGGTTAGAGGGCAGGTCCATAAAGGCTGAACTGCTTTCCGCGCAGGGCTATGGTTCCCGGGTCGATCACCCGCTGGCCGGTCTTCGCCTTCTCGATGGCGGCGTCCAGTATCCTGAGGAGCATCTGCCGGTCGGCGGGCAGGAATCCATTGATTCCGCCATAGATGATTTCCCGATCGGCCCAGACCATATTGGAGAAGTGATCGCTCGCGATCTCGATCTCGCTGATTTCGCCACCCCTAATTTCGTCATTCCTGATCTCGCCACCCCTGATTTCGCCATCCCCAATTTCGTCATTCCTGATCTCGTCATCCCTCATCTCGCCCTCTCGCAAGGCTGGCGGGCAATCCTCTCCATGACATGCACCCGCGCGCCTTCGCGAGGATGCCTGGTGAGAGGAAGGGGCTAGGTCCCGTGATGTTTTCTGGTGGGACAGATGCTCGGTTAGCAAGCGGATCTCCCGAAGGCGAGTCAGGGGAGACGCCGGGCGAAACGTCCCGGCTTGCTGTTCGTCGCTCAGTGGGGTGCCCGGCAGGAGCACGAGGCTTCGCAGGCGCAGGAAGTGAGGCCATGTTTCACGCACCACTCGAGCCGATTCCGTTGCGTGGTCTTCCCAACAGTCCTCACCGCCGAGCCCAGAGAGCACATAGAGGCTCAGTTCGAAGCCCGCTTCAATTGCCCGCCGCCCTCCCTCGATGGCCTGCTCGGGACGGACGCCTTTTCGCACACGCAGCAGAATCGGTTCAGAGCCCGATTCGAGGCCGGCATGTATGCGCGTCAATCCTGCCTCACGGAGCGCGCGCAAGCGTCCGGGCTTCAGGCGGCGCAGGGTTGTAAGCCGCGCGTAGGAGGTAATCCGCTCGGCTTCAGGGAAAATGCGCCTTATGGATTCAACGACTGTTGGGAGCTTAGGGTGAGTTAGACTGTCTGAGTCGGCCAGGAAGATGGAGCGAGCCTTGGGATAGAAGGCCCTGAGACTCAGCAGATCACGCTCAATGTCATCCGGTTTGCGGATTTCGAAGCGCAAGCGCTTGTACATCCCACAAAAAGAGCACCGGTTCCACGCACACCCACGTGTGACGCGCACCAGCACGGAATGCGCCTCGCTCGGGGGGCGGTAGGGAGGTTGCTCGGGTTCGTGGCAGATCTCGACCTCCTCGATAAAGGGCCGTCCATCATAGAATTCACCGCACAAGGATCACTCGCTCGCACGCAATCTCCCGCACACCGAGCTGGGCGCGGAGCCAGAAGACACCCGCTGGAACGCGCATACCGGACTGATCCCGTTGATCCCAGGTTCCGCTGGGCCGACTCTGTGTGGAGACCGGCGTCTCGGCCAGTGTCCGGATAGCTCGCCCATCGGGGCCGATGACCTGAAGATGCAATAGACCGGCACCCGGCGGCGTCACGCTCCAAAAGAGCTCACCTCCGCCTAAGGCGAGCGGGTTAGGTGCGACTCGCAGCGTGCGGTTGCCCGGATTGAGATCAACTAGATCTTCAGGAACCCCCGCGCTCGGTGGCAGTCCTTCAAGGGCATAGACCCAACCTCCGGAACCACCGAGCATCTGCGTGCCGCCGACCACATCCGGGATGCCGTTGCTGTTGAGGTCCGGCACCCCGCGCACGGTAAAGAGGCGATTGCCGGTTGTGAAATCCCACAGGATCGTGCCATCGACGCCATCCATTAAGTAGACCCTGGTGTCAAAGGATCCGACTGCGACCTCGGGGATCCCGTCATAGTTCACATCCCCTGCGCCGTCGACTGCCCACGTGTCACCTCCGTTGAGGGTTCCAACCCACTGTTCCCAGATGATCGATCCGTCTTGGCCACTGACGACCGAGACTTTGTTCTGCCATAGCCCAGCCACGATGTCGTCGGTGCCATCGCTGTCTACATCGCCGACAATCGCCACGCGGTGGACAACCGTTGCCAACTGGACGCTTGTCCAGTGTATTGCGCCCGTGGCTCCGTCATGGCAGCGGACGTGTCCGTCCCAGCTGGCTGTGATGATCTCGGGCAGCTCATCGAGGTCGATCGAGTGGATCGGTTGCAGTGACATGATCGTGTTCGAGTAAGGGAGCTCCCAGTGCAGCTGCGGCTGCCCCACGCCGTTGCCGGGACCGCTGAGGCAGGAGAGCTTGGGGCCATTATCACCGCTGCCGGCCGCAACGTCGGCGAAGCCGTCACCATCGACATCTCCCACACAGCGCACATCGAAGTAGGGATCTCCCCCGTGGTAGTACCAGAGAGCCGATCCACTGGCGCCGTCCATCATGTAGACACCTTGGTTGTAGTTGCCGGTGCAGAAGGTGACCTCGGGGACGCCATCGCCATTGAGATCGTCCACGGCGTCGATGCTATAGACCCAGGCCGATTGCGGGGGGTTCGGTGGCGTGCCGATATAAGTGTCGAAGATCCACCAGATGTTATCGCCCTCGGTCCCATCCAGGACATAAGCGGATCGGCCGCCCCAAGCGGTGCCCAGAAGCACGTCTTGCACGCCGTCGCCTGTGATGTCGGGGGCGATGCGCAGGCAATTGTCGCCATAGCCCCCGCCGCTGCTCAGGCCACCTGGCGGGCGCGCGCCCCAGAGGACCTCGCCCATGCCGGAGCTGGCACCTCGGATGCAGATCAAGTGATCGGTCTGCGGGGCGCCGGCGTCGTAGCTCTCGAAGACGATATCGGGGCCGCCGTCGCCGTCGATATCTTCAATGGCTTCCAGACAAACTACATTCTCGATGCCCGGGGCCATCCAGATGACCTGCGGGGATTCGGCCCAAGCCATATGTCCGAGGCCGGAAAGGATCAGGCCCAGCGTGCATGCCATGGTCATACTTGCTATTGCGTTGCCGATCCATCCCGTGAGAAGCGCCTTCATGATTGCCTCCCGTTGCGTGGGCTAGCACCTGGGGCGATTTGCTTGGACTGCGTGTGCCAGCCCGTTCTTGGTGAGGGGACCCGATACAGCAATTGTATCAGATTCCCGGCCCTGAGGTCTCCACCCGGACGGTTGTGCTCAATCCGCCGCGGGTGTGGAACTCGGCCTCCACTTGCAGCCAGCGCGGGCGCATGAGAGCGATCAGGTCATCAGCGATCCGATTCGTTACCGCTTCGTGAAAGGCGCCCTTGTTGCGGTAAGACCACAGGTAATTGCGCACCGACTTGAGTTCCACACAGACTTCATCGGGCACATAGGAGATCCGGATCGTGGCGAAGTCCGGCTGCCCCGTCATCGGACAGACGCAGGTGAATTCCGGGTAGGTGATCTCAATTTCATAGTCCCGTCCCTTCTTTGGATTGGGGAAGGTTTCCATTTTCCGCGAGGGTTGCGTGGAGATCCGCTTACGCACCTGCTTCATGGTGGGCTCTACGGGCTTTTTCTTCATGCATATGCCTCCTCTACTTGCTGGGATCATTCATCGCGCGCCTCATTTGGGGCGGGTGGATCGTCCAGACTAGGGACTGACCAGGTCGGCCACCCATGCGCGGAAGTCCTCCTCCGGGAGTTTCGAGGAGATGAAGATCAAATCCGCTCCGCGTTGCAGTGCGGCTCCGTGGCTCTGTCCCGGTGCTGCTTCGGTCCAGATCCAACCCCTGTCTGCTTCCATGGCATCTACACGAGATCCCGTGGCAATCGCCGCACCGACTGACCGCATTAGGGGCACGGGGTCCTTGGGGCGAACCAGCAGGGCCAGGATCGTCTCGGGACGCAGGATTCCTTCAGCATCGGCTCGCGGATGATAGCCACAGACCACCCATGTAGGGGCCGGTCCCGATTCCTTGGAAGTCCGTCCCGCAGGCGACGCTGGCTTCGTCTGCTCCGCCTGCTCCCGACGCAGGATCTCTGCCTTGGCCAGTGCAACCTGGACGGCTTCGGTGGCCCCGAAGAACACGCCCCCGACAGCGCTTCCCAGAGCGGCCCTCAGTCCCACCGGCCCCCGGGCCAGTTTCTCGGTGCCTGGGTGGCGGCCAGCCAGGGGCAGGCAGGTGAAGGGGGGTTTGGTCGTCAAGAGGTATATCGCCAGCGATGGATCCAGGCGGGCAGCGGCCAGATCGGCGAGTTCAGCCATCTCGGCCGGTGTTTCCTCGGTTGATTCGTACGCGGCGATCTCAATCAGGTAAGGGCCGTGAGCGATCAGGCCCTGGTACGTGGTCAAACTGCTGTATAGAAACCTACCGATCAATGGCGCGACAGCAGGGCGTCTGACGCTGAAGATCCCGAAGGCGTTCAAGGAAGTGCTCATCCGGTAGACATCGAAAATGTAGGTGTGCCCATTCCAAATGAGTTCCTGAGAAGCGACTTCGATGAAGCCATACTCCAAGTATTGTGGCGCCCCTCCATTGATGTATTCAAAGAGGTGATCGCCCTTATAGATCGCGACTTCCCCCTCCCATTGGAGATCATCGCTCGCTCTCGGAATCACTTGCTCGGCCGGGATGGTTCGGCTTGTATGTGAGACGTTGCCAGCGGGGACAACCGTGCCTGTATGCAAAATGCTGCTGGCCGGAACATCCGCATCGGCGAGGACAACTCCGCCTTCCGGGGAAGTCTGGGCGTATGTGGGTATGGGGACTGCAAGCAGCACGCAGACTAGTGCTAGTCCCACGTACATCCTTGCCTGGGCCTGTCTAGCCAGGAGCAGCGCGATCCTGCGGTGCAGTCCTCCTAGCCCCGGCAGCAGCCGGGGTGCTTCTGCTGGCGCCCGTTGTCTGTGTATATCACTCATCTTGGTTTTCTTCCCCTTGGTTCTCTTCGTCTTGGTTTTCTTCCTCTCGGTTTTCTTCCTCTCGGTTTCCTTTTTCCCGCCGGGCTGAAGTTCACGTGCGCATCCTATGCGCCCTCGTGACGATGTCCGGTGAGGAGTTCAAGCTGGAGCTTTCGCCTGCTCTCCCCGCCGGCTTCGCTACATTGACAGATCAAGCTTCAAGCCGCCACTCAGTTTCTGGCGTAGCGTTGATCTCGAAGGATCCGTTCCAACAGAAGTAGAAACACGGGAATCGGCAGGAAGAGAGGCTGCCCGGGTTCGGGAATGCTGAATGTGTCGTGGCTGATCAAGAACGCTTGAGCTGGATTGTATGACCTGATGAAACTCCAAAACCCTCGGCTCGGTCCCCGGGGCCGGCTTCCCGACTTGATCTCCGTCGCGATGAGTCTCTCTCGATGCACAACAACGGAGTCGACTTCCGCTCCGGACTGCGTGCGCCAGAAGTGCTGCTGGGCAAGCGGTGGCATTTGCTTGGCCATCTCCGAGACAACCAGGTTTTCGATCAGGGCTCCGCGATCCGGTCGCTGCGCCAGGGGTCCGAGTTGCCCCATCAGGATGTTTCGGAAACCGCTATCCAGAAAAAAGATCTTTGGGGACTTGACGATTTCCTTGCGCTTGTTGCTGAAGAAGGGCGGCACGATGAGCGCGACATGTGTGTCGGCCAGCATGGACAGATAGCGGTCGATCTCCCTGACACGCACGCCGGCATCGGCCGCCAGTGTAGTTTTGTTCACCTGGGATCCGACTTGCAGTGCCAGCAATCTGACGAGACGGTTGAAGGGCGCCGGGTTGTCTACCCGCAAGAAGTCAACGATGTCGCGCCGCACGTAGGTGTCGAACAACTCCGTCAGCCGATCCTGAGACTCCTCCCCACCCAACCAGACGGCTGGATAGCCTCCCACCGTAGCCAGCTTCTCGGTCAGCTCTGTCAATTGCTGACCTCGATGGGGCCATTGGCGTTTTAGCTCCTCCAGGGGTGCGTCTGACAGATCTGCAAGATCCGGCAGGGCCGCTACGATTTCACTGAAAGAGAATGGAGGCAGGAAGAGGTCGAGCTTGCGGCCTGCCAGATGCTCCCGGGCCTGGGAACGAATCGAAAGTGACGCAGACCCTGAAACCACCAGCTGCATCCCGGTGCCGAGGTCAAGTAGCTGCTTGAGAACAAGTCCCGGTTCGGGAAGCCGTTGGACTTCATCGATGAACAGATACCGGGGACAGCCACGGGGCAGCGCTTCGAGGTAATCGAGTAAAGAAATCGGCTGGGAGATCAACTCTAGGAGCTGGATGTAGTCGGCATTCAGGTAGACCAGACTATCTCTCTCAGCCTGCCCGGAACCAAGCAGGTGGCCGATCCACCAGTTCATCAGGGTTGACTTGCCGGATTGACGAGGGCCGGTAATGACCACGACCCGTCCGGGGTCCGTCCAGTCCCGGAGGCGCTTCTCAGCATGGCGATGCACATAGTAGGCAGGGAGAGCCGGCTCAGCACCTGCATGCCAGGGGTTCAGTCTCAGGAAAAGTGAATTCGGAATCATTTTACCCTCAGTATTTGCTTGCCTTGTGTTAGATTACCCAGGTTATTCTTCGCGTCAAGGATATTCTATTGAGGTTTCCTTATTGCTCGGCCGGGGTCACCAGTACGGCAGGGGAGTAAGACCGTGTAATCGCAATTGCGTTGCGTCGCCCTCGGGGCGGGGCCTGTTTCGAAATCCCGGCTAAAATGCCCTGACACCTGGCATTATTCCGGCAATTATGCCAACTATGTTTGCAAGAATTATTGATCCGCATGCGTCACGAACTCGGACGGGGCCGGGTCACATGTTACAGGGTCTGCTTCGGAGACCGGCGCGCGACGTGGGATGAGATCCAGATGTTACCGGTTCTAGATTTCCTGCGTAGTTTTTGGGGTGGCGAGATAGTGCGTTGAGGCGCAGAGGAAGATGGCGCACGCCAGGGCAGAGGTGCGCTTTCGGCAGTGTGGGCAGATCAGCAACCCCCGGTACGATCGCCACGGAGTGCCCGAGCGTGCACAGCGAGGGCAGACGCAACATATCCGTCATGTGTGTGTGGGGGGGGGTGACGGTTCTGGGGGGGTGACGGTTCTGTTGTAGGGACAGGATTGTCACCCCCCCCCTTCTCCCGGCGAAGCCGGACCTTTCCTGGTGAGCATGCGGCTGGGGATTCGGGTATTCGCGGACGGCCCGATGCCCCAATCGGGAGTGGTATTCTTATGATCAGGCCACGTTGGATGTTATAGCTGCGGTCTTCCTTGTGTCCGGCCTACTTGTCAAGCGCCCCGCGCAATCCGTGGTCGGCGTGCGCCAGCCAAATCCCAATGCATGCGCTGGCGGATCGAGTCTTGTGGCCCCTCTGACTGTAAACCGAGCAGCATAGTGAACGGAACGGGAATCAAACGGCTCCGCAGAACGCCGCGAGGGAATGTGGATGGACCGCTCGATGATTGCCGGCCCGCAGGCTCCGGGGGGTGACTAATCCGTCACTAGATCCCGATCCCCAATCAAATCATCATCCTTGGCGTGACGAATTACATTTCATATGCGATATACCCTTTCTAGGGGGGTGTTTTGCAGATGAACCATAATGCAGGATCGAAGACCCTTGGACCCCAGTCAGCGAGACTGGTGACCGAACTGCAGGAACGCGGCAGGACGATATTCTCGATCACCGAGGTTGTGGAGATCCTTGGGCTTAGACCAAGAGCGGCTCGCAATCTCGTTGCTTCACTTGTGAAGCGAGGTGTCGCCACCCGCTTGAAGCCCGGCCTATTCATCCTCGTGCCTTATGAAATGGGCTGGGCTCGTGAATATCTGGGCGACCCCTTCATTGTCGCCCGAGAACTGGCCGGTGGCGCGGACTATTTCATCTCTCACGCGTCTGCGATGGTCCTTCACGGGATGACCACCCAGCCGCAGCTCGTCGTGCGCACGACTACGGCCCGGTCGATCCGGCCGCGCGTTGTGCTGGGCATGGAGTTCCGCTTCGTCCGCTGCAAACGAGATCACTTCTTCGGACTCACCGGCCAATGGGTCACTAAGACGGAGAAGGTGCAGGTCAGCGACGTGGCGCGTACAGTAATCGACTGCCTCAAGCAACCAGAGCATTGCGGTGGAATAACGGAAGCGGCCAAGGGGCTGTGGATGCGATGGGACGACATTGACCCGGGTAAACTCGTTCGATACGCAACTCGGCTGAACGTTGGAGCCGTGACTCGCAGACTCGGATTCCTATTGGAGCTGTTCGAGGTAGACGCACCCAGAGAGATCGAGCATCTACGTGCTGAGCTGACTACATCCTACACGCTTCTAGACCCACTGCTACCGGCGGACGGAAAGTTCCTGGCCCGATGGCGGCTAAGGCTCAATGTAAGCCCTGAGGAGATTCGGTCGGTAGTGGAGACCTGATTCGTGATACCGCACCCCTCTGGCGTTATGTTCGCCGGTCGTTTCGGGCCGCGGGCTTGATGGGGTAGCCGGATACTCCTCGGGAGCCTTGGTAAGGGCGATACACCATTCCGCGGGGCCGCTACTTCAGGAGCACGGCCTTGCGGATGAAGGTGTTGCTCTCGGTCTCAAGGTGGCAGTAGTACACGCCCGCCGGGAGCCTTTCGCTGTTGGCGCCCATCTGATCCCAGGGGGCTGTGTAGTTGCCGGCATCCATGTGTCCATCGATAAGTGTGCGCACCAAGCGCCCGTCAGGGCCAAAGACTTTCAATTTGGCCGCGCTGGGTACCGGAAGCGTGAAGTGCACCGAGGCGGCATGCTGCGCGGGATTCGGGAAGATGCGTAGGGCAGAGTCCACGAAGAACTCCTGCTCGTCCACACCTGAGCCGTATTGCAGCCAATCAATGACTTTATACAGAACCTGGCCCCGGTCGCTGGTATTGTCAATGGCCTCAAATCCAAAGGCGAAATAGACCACCTTGTATATCGGAGTCGCAGCGCGGATGGCGGCGTTACTGTTGTCGTCATAGGTCCAGATCATCGTCGTGTAGCCATCGGCGGGATCGATGTCGTTGAGGGATTCCTGATTATTGGCACCGTCGCCCCCCTCGATCACAAGATCAAGCTCACTGGAGATGGGATCACTCTGAACGCCATCAAGCGTGTAGTCGTTGGTGTGGTCATCGACGAAGATGGCGTGCAAGTAGTCTTGATACCACTGATAGGCGTCCCCGCCGATTTCATTCATTTCCAGCCCGATATCCTGGCCGCAGATGAAGAGACCACCTGAGCCGCTGTCCAGGTAACCTGCCAGTGCAGCCCGATCGGCTTCATCCACCGTTGGGGATGCTGCTCCCGTACTCCAGAGGATTATCGAGAAGTTTTGAAGCTGGACATCCGTCAGAGCAGCCACGCTGCGGTCCCACACACCATGCGGGTAGCCGATTGCAATCAGGGCGGTCGTGAAGTAAGTCTCGTATGTCTCACCTCCGTCATCATCGACGAGCAGGATATCAAGATCATCGGTTACGAAGTTGTACTCAAGGGTTCGATTCCGGTCTGGTGATAGGCCGGCTGAGCTGATAGTGAGGATCGCTTTGCCATAACCGGTGGATGTCGGGAAGACGTCCACATGAAACTCGACATAGTCGCCAGGGTCGACTTCGCGCACGACCTCGGAACCATAGCAGGATTGGTGGTCGCAGATATTTCCACTCCAACCTGGGGGGCCATCGATGGCCACAGTCAAGGTGTAGGTGTCGGTCGCATTCCCCACGTTGTACACGCGGAAATCGTCGAACGGGTGTGGAACGAAGAGCGGACCCACGCCTCCCCTCTCACCCAGGGCATAGTAGCGGAAGGAATAGTCGGGATTCGGCCCTGTCGAGGCGCTGGCATGCACTGTCTGGTCGCTGTCGTCCTGCACGAAGGCGACGATCTTCAGCTCGCTCTGAATCCAAGCGGGATCAACGCTAAAGGCCGTGTTTACATTCTGGATCTGACCCTCATTGCTTACCGTGAGCGTGATATCGGGCAGCATGTCGCGAGTTACGTCCTGATGGTCAAGGAGTTCATAGGTGACATTATCCTCAGTGAGGGCCATGCGGATTTTCATATTCGAGATGTCGGGGACATCCTCCATGACCTCGATGTCCAGATCGATCGAACCAGTGGGAGAGGAGAAATCCACCGACTGGATCGTGATCTTGAAATAGGATGGGCGGGCGAGCTGCTGCTCGATGATCGCACGGTAGGGAAGTCCCGTTGCGATCTGTTCGTCCGCACCCAATTTCCAGATCGTCCCGTCGAAGATGGCGGTTGGGAAACTAATGGCGCCATAGTAGGTCTCGATGCGGGCATCCGCGTCGGGGTTCGACAGGGCCCCACCGTTCATCGATGAGTAGTACCGGATCGCATTGAATTCGTGTGTGTCGAACCAGCCCTTGTTCAGTTCGATGCCCTCATAGGCCTGATCGCCATTGGCGCACCAGGTAGCGGTGGTCATCTCCTCCTGAACAGTCGAGGGATACCAGGCGCCGGCGTTACCCGCCAGCAGACCCAATGCCACAAGCATAGGCGTCAGTGAAAGCGCCATCAGAAAAGGGCTGCGTCTCATCGTTGCTCTCCTCTCTAACCTACTACAGATGCTTTGGTTAGACTGCTCACGCCAGGCGGCGTTCCCATGCCGCCGGCCGATTCACCCACGGAATCAAATGGATGCACACAATTATAGCGGTTCCGCCAATGGATCACAAGCTGGTGAAAGCTGGCATGTGTTGGTCCGCGGCCAGATCTACGGAAACGCCTGACAGGGACGATCGATGAAGGCACACCGGGCCCTGTGGGGGGAGAGAGGCGGATCGAGGTGGGGTTGTGGGTTCTTCGGATGACGAGGGAGGTACGGTAATCATGTCGGAGCCGCTCTTCATTTTCACAGCAGCCGGAATAGCGCTCACGATTCTAGCCAGTGCCTTTGTCATATTTGCGGTGCGCAAGATGAAACACTGCCGGCAGGATCTGATCGATCGTCTGGCAACCCAGCTCAAGGCCGAAGCACGGGGCAGCTCGGTCATTGGTTCCATTCAGGGCCTTCAGTATGAATGCGCGTATTCCGAAGGCTCTCAGAGGACAAAGTCGGCATTCACGATCCGCCTGAAGAGCGCATTCCCCGTGACCATGACGATCAGGCGCAGGACGGCGTTTGATGCGTTTGCCACCCGGGTGGGCTTGGTTGAGGCCGTTCAAACCGGTGATCCGGCGTTCGATGAGAAACTCTTCGTGGAATCCGAGAACAGGGACTTTGCCTCGAGATACCTCATGGATGCGTCGCGGCGCCTGGATATCAGCAGCATCTTCGCCGGCTCGATTGATTGTATTCTATTCCGACCCGAAGGCGTCGATCTGCACGTGCCCAGTTTGGCCCTTCAGAAGCTCGAACCAAGCGGCGTTGAGAACGTGCTCAACCGCGCTTTATCGCTCATTCGAATGATCCCGGACCTTGGGACGACTGGCTCAGTTCCCCAAAAGCATATTTCTACGCGCAAGCTCCTTGTCATCCTGGCCTTGGGGCCTGCGCTGTTGGCTCAAGCGGGAATGTTCATGATCATGCAAGGGATGACCAAGTACAGCCCGCTCGAGAGTATCGTGGGCAGTGCGGTGATGTTTGCATTGCCCTTTGCGCTGGCGGGCACTGTCATTCTCTGTGCAGGGGCCTTTCGCATCTTCAGGAAGCGAAGCGATGCACACATCCTGTTCATGGTTGTGGCTGTCTGCGCCTTGCTCACGTTGATGATCAATGGCGTGGGCTACTACGTCTTCACCAATGGCTATTTGGATGATTCGCTGGAGGAAACCCATATGGCTGCCGTTCTAGGCAAAGAGATGCGCCGGCATGACAAATCTGCGGATCATCTGCTGGTCATCTCTTCCTGGCACGGCATCGGATCACACCGCACACTGGAGGTGAATCGGCGATTCTACGAAGATATCCAAAAGGGCGATCAGATTGCGATAACCACCAAGGCGGGCTATCAGCATGTTGAATGGCTGGTTGCCTATGAGAAATCGGTCACGATCGGCGCTGCTCAAACTGGCCGTTCCGGCTGCCAGTAATCTATCCGGTTGCTGGGCGACCGCCGGTAATCCATCTGGTTGCTGGGCAGCCGCCCGTGATCTGTCCGGTTGCTGAGCGGCCGCCCAGCGGGATCTCGCTCCGCGCGGTGGCCAGATGTCCGAGAAGGCGCATCCCAATGCAGTGGCAAGGGCGAAGCGGGCCGCGACGCGGGATCCCCCACGCAGCTGTGCCCCGGGGC
>JAGMDA010000580.1 GCA_023128935.1 Candidatus Eiseniibacteriota bacterium
CTGTGAGAGGGCGCTAGAACTGGATCCGGGGTCCAGTGAAGCGGCATTCAATGCCGGGATGGCGCTATTCGAGTCCAGCCCCGACCAGGCAGCCAAGTTCTTCCGCCGTGCAGTTTCCCTCGACCCAAAGAATCTCGGGGCGTGTCACTTGCTCGGAGCGATTGCGCAGCGCAAGGGTAGGTGGGATGCAGCCGTGGGGCTGTTCAAACAGGTCGTGGAGCATGACCCCGAGCGCCTTGACAGCCTCTTTGCGATGGGAGTCTGCTACAGCAAGGCCGACCGCCCGAAGGATGCCATCGCGGTCTTCCGCAAACTCCTTGAACAGGACCCGAACAACGCTGATGCCTGGTTCTACTTGGGTCTCTCCTATGACAAGGAGGGTGAATCCAAAGACGCCCGCGAAGCATATCGGAAGGCCGATGCGTGCGGGGCCCAGTCACGGCCGAAGGGATCCTGATCTGTGCTGGATCTCCTCTCGCAAGCACCAGAGACATCGATTCTCATTGCTCTTCTGCTGGGATTGCTGCAGGGCCTGACGGAATTCCTTCCGATTTCAAGCTCGGGACACCTTGTGCTTGCCCAAGAGCTTCTGCGCGCACCGGCACCAGGCATTGCGGTGGAAGTCATTCTACATGCGGGCACCCTGCTCGCGGTCTTGGTGACCTACCGGCGTGATCTGTGGGGGATGGTGCGCGGCCTTCCGGAGGTTCTGCGGCCTCGGTTTGCCCCGGCCTGCCGCCTGTCGGTGGGTACTCGCGAGGCAGGGCTGCTGATCCTTGCCACGCTCCCGGTAGTGCTGGCCGGATTGCTCTGGCGCGGGTCGATTGAAGATGCCTTCGACAGTCCATCGGTAGCATCCAGCATGCTTGTTGTGACGGGGATCCTGCTGCTCTCGACGAAGTTTGCCAAGCCCCAGGCAATGGGTCCGAATGCGATGATCGCGCTCATCATGGGCGCGATGCAGGTGCTGAGCTTACTTCCGGGGATTTCCAGATCTGGCGCCACGATCAGCGGTGGGCTGTTTGCGGGGGGAGATCCAAAGCAGATGGCGCGCTTTTCATTCCTGATGTCGGTACCAGCCATCCTCGGTTCACTGGTCTTGCAGCTTCCCGAGCTCGCTGCGTCCTGGCGAGGGGGGCTTATGCTGCCTTACGCGGCCGGGTTTTTCATGGCCTTCCTCTCCGGGCTGGTGGCTATCCGGATACTGCTGCGCCTTGTGGCCCGAGGCCGGTTTTTCGTCTTTGGCATCTACTGCATCCTGGCGGGATTGCTGGCGTGGATCCTGGTCGCCAGGCCGTCGTGATTCTGCGGCCTTGAGCTTCTCGTGCGGCTGCGGCCCGGTTCTCCCTCACGGTTGATGCTGCTCCCAGCGCGCCTCCAATACTGTTCTTTTCGTATGGCTGCGATCTACGCGACGGGTTTGAGGGTCAAGGGTCCCGACCAGGGTTCCTCGCCGGTCGTTCGATAGCGGACCGACCCCGGGAGCGATTCATCTTCGGCCTCAAGCGGTGCCGATGGGATATTTAGCGCCGTGCCCGCGAGAGCCAGCGATAGGCAGACAGCGCGCACGACATGACCGGGCTGGATGAGGCTTGCACAGACCGTGTGCGGACACGGCTTATTGGGCAGGCACGGAGAGCAAGGGATCTGGGGTTGCAGCAGGAAGTGTCCGGGGCCGTAGGGACCGGTTTCCTCCGCATGCGCCGTTGTCCAGAAGAGCGCCACTACACGTGTCCCGACAGCAGCGGCGACGTGCATGGGGCCCGTATCAGGGGTGATGAGCAAGTCGCATTGCGCCAGTAGGGCCTTGAGGAGAGGCCACGGTGTTTTTCCCTCCAGACGGATCACCCGCGTGGGATCCTCAAGCCCGGCGATCAGGGCGTCGCCAACCTGTTTCTCCGATTGCGTTCCCAAAACCATCAGGTAGACGCGTCGATCCCGCAGGAGCGGTTCAGAGATCCGCAGCATCTGCTCCGGGTTTCCCCGCCTCAAACGGCTGGAGGCCCCAGATTGGATACCAATGAGAATCCGATCGGGGTCCAGTGCGGCGTGCTCCAGGATCTGGACCGCCCGGTCGCGGGAGGCCCGATCGACGGGCAGGTGGAGCCGATCATTCTCGATCGGGAGGCCCGAGACATGAAAGGAATGGTCGACCAGATTTATCGCTCCTGCTCTTCGGCTTGTGCGGATCGTCTCAGCGTAGGCTCGGGAAGCATCATCCTGAACGATCTCATCGAGTGCCGGATCATAGTGCGGCCCGCTGATCCGGGGGGCCCCGCAGAGGCCCGCAATCACGGCCTCGATGGCAGAGGCTTGCCGGTTGATGATCCAATCGAATCGCTTGGCCTTTAGACGGCGGATGAGCGGTCCAAGCGCTTCGACCTGGCGGGAGATGCTTCCCGGGGAGTTGCCATATTGCGCCAGGATCTTTGCCTTCGGGAATCTATGGATCTGGTCGATCCACGGGTGATCTGCCAGCACGCGGGCGAAACCCTCTTCCACCAGCAGGTGGATCGCCGCGCCGCGGTGGTGCCTGCGCAGGGCTCCTAGAAGAGGCGTGATCTGGACCAGATCACCGAGCCGATGGCTCCGGATGACCAGGATTCTCATCGCTCACTCCTCGATGCCTGAGGTGATCCGTTAGGGGGCCCTCTTGCGCGCCCGGGATCCATACGGGAGGGCCATGCGACCCTCGAGCAGTCGCGGAATGTATCGTCCGTTTGCAGAGCCATCCTGGGGTACTTTTTGGGGATCAAGATGGGCGCCATCCGCAGTAGATGGCGCCCATCTAGGTAGGGCACTGAAGGCGGCCCTCGATACCGGACTGACTGTTATGTCAAGCGCAAGCTGTCGGGGGAACCTAGCGACGCAGCCACCAAAAAATGTCGACCAGAATCAGAGAGATCAGTGCAGTTAGCATGGTGAGAACCTCCGTTTCCTCTGCCCGGGGTGCGCACAGGCACCCCGGCTAGCCACAGCCCGTTCTCTACTGAACCCCACAACCCAAACGCCACCCAACTGCACAATGGATCGGCATACTCAGGGCCAACCTGAGGAGAATCTCGAATTTTTTGTAGCAATCCAAAGCGAAGTGTATGAAACCACGACCCAGGTCCTTGACGGGAACCCTGCCGCCGCCTTAGCGTGTCCTATACGGAGCTCTCGCGCAAGGGAGTGGGCCAATGAATACCCAACGCAAGCAGCGCATCACGCGGGTCATCCTAGGGATCTTGGCTGTGCTGACCCTCTCGGGTCAGATCCTTGAGGCGGAGCGTGCCCCCAAATTGCCGGCCCCCACGATGACACTTCGCGACCAGCGGGTGCTTTCCCTCGTTGCGGGTGGCGCCGCAGAGCGTGCGGGGGTACGGGTGGGGGATATCATTTGCATGGTTGGGTCCATGGAGGTGACCCCCGCCCGCGGGGCCAGGGCGCTCCTGAAGCGCTTTGAGACCGGCGATGAAATCCGTCTGACGCTCTTGCGAGATGGGCAGTCGCTGCGCGTGAGCTTCATTGCGCCCGCCGCCACACAGATCGATATCCTCTGGCGCTACGCCATAGCGGGAGTAGGGATCCTTACTGTCCTCATAGGCATTGTGACCTACTACAAGAAGCCTCGCCAACTCACGCTCATTTTCGCAGGCGTCTGCTTTAGCATGGGATACCTCGTCCAGATCCCGTATGTACCTCCCTTGGAGTGGATGCTGCTCGCGCGCGACGTGTTCCTCGATGGACTCTCGTTTCTGTTCCCTCCGCTCTTTGTGCATCTGTTTCTGCTCTTCCCGTTCCGTCACGCCATCCTGGAAAGGCGACCGCGCTTTCCCTTCCTGTTGTATCTCCCGAGCTTACTGATGATCTTTGTTTTCCAATCCACGCAGTACTTGCTTCCAGGATTCTACCGCGATCACTCGCTGTACGAACTGAGCCACATGAGTGCGGTCGCCGTTTGGGTTGCGGGCATCGGTGGTGGGCTCTGGCTTTTTGTGCGCTCCTATCGCCGTGCCCGGAGTGAGATCTTACGGGCGAAAGTACGCGTGGTTCTCTGGGGGACTGCGCTGGGACTGCTTCCTATTGTACTCGTCCTCATCGAGCACCAGTTGAGGCCGGAGCGCACGGTCCCTGGTGAGCGCCTGGCGGGGCTGTCCATTGTTCTGATCCCGCTGAGCTTTGGGTATGCGATCGTGCGCCACGGTATTTTTGATGCCACGCACATCGTGCGCCGGAGTCTTGGGTTCACAGTCTTGGCTGCGCTGATCTTGGTCACCTACTTCGGTGCCTATCTCATGCTGCGCGAGCTGCTGACTCCCTGGCGGCAGATCTCTCCCCTCTGGATTTCCTTCCTCAGCATGCTGGCTGTGGGGGTTGCTCTGCTCATGGTTCAGGGACACTTGCAGGCATTGTTCAGGAAAGCCGGGGGAACCGAACGCAGGGATCATCACAGATTTCACTACGATCTGGTCCAGGCGCTTAGCGGATTGAGGGATCGAGAGCCGCTGGTACGGGTCATCACCGAGTTCACCGGCGAAGCGCTCAGTTCCAGGCGTGTCGCTTTCTTCGAGGCTATCGATGGGGGGAGTCTCGAAGCGACCTACCTCGATGGCGTTAGAATCCAGGATCTGTGTCGACATCGCATCAGCTCGAACCTGAGCCGGAAACTGGAAGGCATCACGGAACCGATCGATCGGGGGGACCTCGAGACCGACCTTCCGTTTGGCTATATGTCCCCCTCAGATCACGAGATCTTCCAGGCGCTCAATACGCAGGTGATTGTGCCCCTACGTTCCAAGGAAGCCTTGCGGGGATTGCTGTTTGTGGGCGATCAGATGCTGGGGGAACCGTTCACCGCCGACGATCTCCGGCTGGCCGAGACAGTTGCCACCGAGGGCAATATTGCGCTTGAGAATTCGGTTCTACAGGAGCGGGCTAAGGAAGGCGACCAGTGGCGCCGCGAGGTTGATGTGGCGCGCGATCTTCAGGAACGCCTGCTCCCCAATCAGATGCCGCAGGTGGAATCGCTTGAGATCAGCGGCTTCTCGATTCCAGCAAAGGGCGTGGGGGGCGACTACTTCGACTGCTTCCGAACACCGTGGGGCGAGATCGTGCTGGCCATTGGGGACGCTTCGGGCAAGTGGGTCTCCGGCGCCATTCTGATGGCCAATTTGCAGGGGCTCGTAAAGGGTGAGAGCAACCGGAGAGAAGGGCCGGCCAAGATCGTGGGACGCATCAATCGCCGCTTCTCGGAGATGAACAAGCCGGAGCGCTATATCACCTTCTGCCTGGCCCGCATCGATCCGCTGACGGGTGTGGTGGCTTACTGCAATGCAGGCCACCCCAGCATGCTCCTCGTCCGGGCCGGCGGTGACATCGAAGAGCTGACCCTGGGCGGGCTCCCTTTGGGAATCCGGTCCCACGCCAACTACATCGGGGGCAGTTCGGTTATGCACGCCGGGGATCTGCTCCTCCTGTACACCGACGGGATTACCGAACGCCAGCGCGGTGAAGAACTCTTCGGCGAGGAAAGGCTCCAGAAAATCATCCTGAAACATCAGCGGCTGAGCGCCAGGGCCCTTCAAGAGCTGGTGCTTGCCACTGTGCAGGATTTTGCCCCCACACCCCTTGATGACGATACGACACTGCTGCTCGTCAAGATGCTGTAGGTAGTGTGTCTTGGCTCGGAGTTCAAGTGGAAGCGAGGTTCGCCATCCCACGCGCTGCAGACGAAACGTCCCGGTCGCATGGGATATTCCCTCGAAGGCGAGATGCCTTTGTCGTATGACCCTTTCGGCGCCAGCAGGTATGCTGCCAGCAAGCACTACTTCAGCAGAAGGCATTTCCTGCTGTCGACCATTAGGCCCCCAATGTTCAATCTGTAGAAGTATGTCCCTGATCGGACCTGCATTCCATGCTCGTCTCTTCCATTCCAGACTGTGCGATACAAGCCCGCATCCAGTTTGCCTTTTAGTAGGGTCCTTACAAGTTGCCCCCTGACATTGAAGACTTCGATTGACGCTTTTGCGTTCTCTTCGAGAACGAAGCTCACCGTTGTAGTTGGATTGAAGGGGTTAGGGTAGTTGTCTAAATGAATGGAAGTATTGACTGAGGATGGGGTGATCTCGTCTTCGATGCGCGCCTCTATTCTCGGGCTGGCGTAGTCAAGGCTTACATCGTTCTGATCGTAGTAGCATATGCGAGGGTATTCATGACTATCCAAGGCGATCCGGCAGTTCCAACCACCTCCCAAAGGCTCATTCACTACCTCGTTGTGCCAATATGAGCCATCCCAATACTTGTACCATACATTCCAGTTGTTGCCGACCGCTTGGTAATAGACGATGTGCGGATAGTCCTGACTATCTAATACAAGCCAGCTATAGGCGCCACCATAATTGCCTGTGACTGTTGTAATGATCCAATCCGAACCATCCCATCTTGCGTATCTCAAGGTGTTGTTGAACATATAGTATGTTATGTGAGGATAGCATTGACTGTCCAGGGCCAATGAAACATCTATACTTCCGACATTGCCCCCGAAGTTGTCTACGTTGTGGAAATCCCAGCCAGTGCCATTCCATCTTACGTAGTCTAGGTTATGGCCCTCTCCGTAATAGGCGATACAAGGGTAATCAAAAGAGTCAAGTTGGAGTGATGTGCACCAGCCAAACCCGTAGTTCACGACTTCGACGTCCCATTCTTGGCCGTCCCAGGATGCGTATTTCAGGCAGTCATAGTACTTGTCATAATAGCTGATATGTGGACAGCCCAGGCTGTCGAGTTTCAGAGAACAGAATTCACCGACCCATCCAGATTCATTGTCCACCACTTGGATGTCCCAGGATGTTCCCGTCCAGTGAGCGTACTTGAGACAGTAGCTGGAGGCTTCATCTCCAAGATAGCAGATGTGGGCATGGCCGTTTTCATCCAACGCAAGTGAGCAGGTCTCGCCGGCGAATTGTGTCCTGTATGACTGATCCACCATTGTGATTTCCCAGCCTGTTCCATTCCAAAAGGCATATCTGAGCGTGCTTGGTGGCGTAAGGTTGCCGGGCCGGCCTATGAAATAGGCGCTATGGGGATAGTCAAGATCGTCAAGAGCAAGAGAAATGTA
>JAGMDA010000581.1 GCA_023128935.1 Candidatus Eiseniibacteriota bacterium
ATTGCGCTCTCGCGGCGGGGGCACTCGCTTTTCATTCGCAGGATCGCCGGCATCACGGCTATGGAAGAGGCGGTCGGACGGGCAACCGAGCTGGGCAAGAAAGTCCTCTACCTGCCGGGGGGAGGCACTCTGGATGATATCCAGACGATTGCGAGCCTAGCCGTCTTGCGCCATGTGGCGACACTGACCGCTGAGTACTCGGCCGAGCTGGATGTGCCCAACAAGGATCCATTGACCTTCGCCGCTGCCCGCGAGACCGTCCAGGAAGCGTACATGCAGGCCGGGAGGCCCGAACTCTTCACATCGGAAACCGTGCACTACGTAACCTACGACCAGTTCGCCTTCACCGCTTCGGTTACAGGGATCATGGTGCGTGAGAGGCCCGCTGCCAACTTTCTGATCGGCGCCTTTCACGCCGAATCACTCCTCCTGGCCGAGACCGGGCAAACCGTAGGCGCCCTGCAAATCGCCGGCACAGCCGAGGTTTCGCAGCTCCCGTTCTTCGCCGTGGTGTGCGACTACACGCTCATGGGCGAGGAGCTCTTCGCCGCAGGGGCCTATCTTTCCGGAGAGCCCGCGATGCTCGGAAGCATCAAGGGCCAGGACTTCACAAAGGCGTGCATTATACTGTTCATGGTCCTGGGTATCGTCTTTGAGATCTTTGACATCCACTGGTTCAGCGATTTTATGCATATCAACTGACCTAGATGAATGGACACTGGTTCGAGGAATCCGGCGCACAGCAAGATGAATCGATTGCCGACGAAGGAGGCATAGGAGCATATGTTCTGGAAACTGCGGCTGCCGCTCTTTCTGACCTTTTTCGTAGGGCTAGTGCCGATCGTGACCTTCTTCCTCAGTGAGCGGGCTCCTTTCATTGGCCCCGCTATCCCCTTCGTCCGAGACAAGGTCGAACAGTACATGGTCATCATCGCCGGTTTCGCACTCCTGCTGGGAGTGGTCAATGTCATCCAGGGCAATGTAAAGAAGATCGAAAGGCGCAAGCCAGGGTGGCCTTTCGCAGTAAGTCTGCTGGCAGGGCTCCTCGTGATGGGCACCTTCGGTGTCTTGAGCGCGTGGAGAGTGGGTCCCTTCCAGGGCCTTCTCTCCGCGCCAGATGGCAGCACCACGCCCTTCTATTGGATGACGCAGAGTCTCTTCAACCCACTCCAGGCGGCCATGTTCAGCCTACTTGCATTCTACATCGCCTCGGCTGCCTTCCGCGCCTTCCGGGTGCGCAATATCGATGCAACCATCCTGATCGTAGCGGCATTCGTTGTCATGCTTGGGCGCACTCCCGTGGGTGAGTTTGTGTTCAGTTGGATCCCTGGGGGGAAACAATGGCTGCCCTCTGTCACTGAATGGATCATGGCCGTGCCCAACACCGCCGCGCAGCGGGGAATTATAATCGGGGCGGCGCTGGGGGCAGCAGCTCTATCCCTGCGCGTGATCTTGGGAATCGAGCGCTCCTATCTCGGGATCAGCAAGAAGTAGCATGCGCATCGAACGCCTAGGAGGTTTTCTGTGGACCTCGAACGCTTAGTCAATGTGGATCGCAGGATTATCTACGTGCTCATTGCCATCGGCACGACGCTCCCCATTCTCTTGCCGATCGGTTTCTCCGTGTCCACCACGCCTCCCGTCGAGCATATGTTCCAGAAGATCGAAGACTGCGGCACCGATGATGCCGTGCTGATCTCTTTCGACTACGGCCCCACGACTGCGCCGGAGAATACTCCCATGGCAGAGGCCGTGTTGCGCCACTGCTTCAGCCGCGGCGTGAATGTCATCGTGATCGCCCTCTTCCCCATTGGGGGCCTAACCATGGCAGGCGAGGTACTCACCAATGTCGTGGCCGAGTATCCGCACCTTCAGGAAGGAGTCGACTATGCCTTCCTCGGGTACAAGGATGGGGCCCAGGCGGCCATGAAGCAAATGGGGGTTGATTTCGCTGGCGTTTTTCCCTCTGACCAGAACGGTACTCCATTGCAACAGATCCCCCTGATGCGCAAGGTAAAGAACTATTATGACATCTCCCTGATCGCGAGTTTCTCAACCGGTGTGATCGGAGAATGGTGGGCAAACCTGGTCAATGCCCAGTTCGGCACACCTGTCGCAGTCGGTTGTACAGCCGTCTCTGCTCCCAAGTATTATGCATATCTCGATGCAGGGCAGATGATCGGCCTGTTGGGCGGGCTCAAGGGCGCTTCGGAATATGAGCGTCTCCTTCTCGACGGCTTTCCCGAACTCAATGCCATCTACTCTAAGGCGGGGTCCTACAAT
>JAGMDA010000582.1 GCA_023128935.1 Candidatus Eiseniibacteriota bacterium
TTGGGCCCTTCATAGTGATTCGGGATTCAGTTCCCGTCACTTCCGGGAGGAAGATCGAACCCCCCTCAGCCATTCAGGACTACTCGCCTCCACATTGGTAAAGGGGATTCACGCCCCCTGAAGGCATTCGGGATTGCACCCCTTCACTTAGGCGAGCCGGCTTGGGACGGCGTCTTGCTTGCCCGGGGATCATCCAAGAGTTCCAGGAAGTCGCTGACCCACATCACATCCGGGTATTTCTCGGCTAGATGCGGATTGTCCTTGGACTTGATGCCGATGAAGTCCACGCCGCAGTCCATAGCAGCCCGATAGTCACCCTCCGCATCCCCCAGAAAGAGGCATTCACGCGCCATCAGTTCATGCTTCCCAAGCAAGGAACGTAGATTGTCGGCCTTGGAGGCCGGCGACCCCAGCACATCGGTGAAGAAGCGCTGAATCCCTCTGCCCCGGACAATCAATCGAACCTCCTCGGTGGGCGTGGCCGAGACAACGAAACAGGGCACCTCACCGGACCATTTCTCGAGGAACCGTGAAACGCCCGGAATCTCGGGCGCAGCGATCACCTCATCAACGACCAGACTGGAAAACCTCTGGCAGAGCTCGTCGAGCCCCGCCTGATCCAATCGCCTTCCGAGGAACTCTGAATAGTAGTGAACGAACTTGTCGTACCGGCTCATCCCCCCGTGCCGTCGGTGGTGATCAACCACCTTCTGCTGCACATCCGGCCCATGTTCTTCAAAGAGTTTGGCGAAGGCAGTGGTCTTCACATCCATCGAGTCTGCCAGCACGCCGTCGAAGTCGAAGAAGATGGCTTGGTAGCGCTTCATCGCTCCCCCATTGCTTTGCAGTTATTCCCGTTACGGGAACTACGCCCACAACAGCGCATTCATCATGATCGTCTGGCCTGGATCTGTCAAGCGCGCCGCTACAGGACGAATCGCTCGACTAAACGCAGCAGGAGTTCAGCGCCCAGCACAAAGGAATCTTCGTCGAGATTAAACCCCGGGTTGTGGTGAGGAGAGCTGATCCCTTTGGCCGCGTTTCCGGCACCAATGAAGAAGAAACAGCCCGGAACTTCGCGAAGGTAGAAGGACATGTCCTCGCCACCCATGAGGCGCAGACCGGTTTGTACATGCCCGGGGCCGAGCAACTCTTCGGCCACACTGCTCGCCAGGCGGGTCATCTCCGGGTCGTTCACAGTGGCAGGATAGCGCTCTATGACAGTTACCTCGGTCTGCGTGCCGAAGGTCTTATCCAGGCCGCGACCGAGATCATCCAATCTCCGCTTGAGGAGTGCCTGAGTCTCGGGGAGGAAGCTGCGTTGCGTCCCCTCTAGGATGACCTCATCTGCAATGGCATTCATAATCGACCCACCGCGGATCTTCCCGATGCTCAGCACTGCTGAGTCGAGGGGATCCACGCTCCGGCTCACGACTGACTGCAGCTCCACGATCAAATGGGATGCAGCCACTATCGGATCGATCGTCTCCTGCGGCATGGCCCCATGCCCACCCTTGCCGCGGATCCGGATCTGGAGTTCATCTGTATAAGCCATGATGGGTCCCTCGCCGAGGGCCAAATCGCCCACGGGCAGGAGACTCCATACATGCAGGCCAAAGATGGCCACCGGCTTGGGATCCCGCAGAACGCCCTCGCGGATCATTGGCTCGGCGCCCCCTGGGCCTTCCTCGGCGGGCTGGAAGATCAACCGCACGCCGCCCTTGAGCGCATCGCGGTTGTCCGCGAGAACCCGTGCCACACCCAGCAGGATCGCTGTGTGGGCATCGTGTCCGCAGGCGTGCATGACGCCGGGGTTTTCAGAGGCGTAGTCGATCCCCTCGTTCTGCTCCTGGATCCGGAGCGCGTCCATATCCGCCCGCAGGGCGACGAGCGGCCCCGATGGATCGCGCCCTATCAGGTCCGCCACCACACCCGTCTTGGCCACACCGGTGCGGATCTGGTAGCCGCCGCAACCCTCGAGCCACTCGGCAACCTTGGCGGCAGTTCCGACCTCCTCGAAGCCCGGCTCCGGATGACGGTGGAAATCGCGCCTGAGCCGCACCATCTCGCCTGCAAGATCGCGGACTTCCGCCCGCACCCCCTCAAATCCCGAGAGACCGGGGTTCATACATCCTCCTTGTCTCGACGCGCAGCCTCTCAAGCTTCGAGAGATCTGGGTTCGTACTGCCTCTCTATGCCGACGTGCGCCCTCGCGACCACGCTCGGCGAGAAACGCGGGCCAACCTCTATGCCAGATGATCCCAGCCGCCTTTGAATCGGCGGAGATCGCCCCCGCCCGCCCCGAGCAGAACCTCCTGTGGCCCGTCCACCACCTCTCCAACGGGCGTTGCAGTAACTCCGGTCTCCACTGGCAATGCAAACACCGGGTCAACCGCAGCCCGGGGAACTGTGAAGAGCAGCTCATAATCATCGCTGGCACCCAGTATCCAGCTCAAGGGATCCACTTCCAGTGCGGCCGCCAAGCGCACAAGATCTTCGTCCACGGGAAGGAGTCGCTCCTCAAGGACGATGCCCACACCGCTCTCCTCACAGATGTGAGCCAGATCGCCCACAACGCCATCGCTCTGATCGATCGCTGCGCTTGCGATTCCATTCTCCACAAGATACCGCCCCACGTCGACGCGGGCGCGCGGGGCGGCATAGGAGGCTCTCAATCGCTCACGACCCTCTTCGTTCAGGATGCCTTTCCCCGCTCCAAGGGCAGCCACTGCTGCGGCTGCACGACCAGGCCATCCAGTGACAAAGACCACGTCCCCCGGTTTGGCCCCCGAGCGCCTCAGCGCCCTGCCTTCCTCCACTCTCCCGAGCACGGTGAGATCCAGGAAGAGGGTTTCGGATTTCGAGACATTCCCGCCGGCTACAACGGCGCCGTGCCGGGCGAAAGCATCGATCACGCCGTCATAGATCTGCTCGAGCGCCCCGATTCTGAGCTGTGCCGGCAGCCCCAGTGATACGAGCACCGCCACCGGCTGACCACCCATGGCGGCGATATCACTGAGATTGACCTCCGCGCACCGCGCACCCACTTCACGAGGCGCCATCCACTCCCGGAGGAAATGACACCCTTCCATCTGAATGTCGCACGTCCAGAGGAGATCCCATCCAGGCGGAAGACGGAGAAGCGAAGCGTCATCACCAATCCCCTGTACAATCGCTCCGTGCGCGCCGGGAGACCCGGCAGAGGTCGCCCGGCCTGCAATCTTGCTGCGGATGCGCGCGATGACCTCAAACTCACCAAGCTGCGAAACCGGCGGCCCCTCCTGCCATGCCGCGAAGTCACCAACGGTTCCAGTCCCTCTAGGCATGCGTTCCGTCTCCCGGAAGCGCAGCGTCAATCGCCGCCTTCAACCCCGCCGTTGCTGCTTTCGGATCCGCCGCGAGGACTACGGCTTGAATGAGCGCAATACCATGAGCCCCGGTTGCCAGGATATCGCTAACTTGCGGTATCCCGATGCCCCCTATGGCAACCACGGGAATCTCGAGAGCCGCAGCCACCTCCCGCAATCTCTCCAGACCGATCGCGACTTTCGCATCCGGCTTGCTGTCGGTGCCGAAGACCGGCCCCAGCCCCACGTAATCCGCACCAGCCCACATCACCTCGGTGGCCTCCTCCAGGGTCGTCGCCGAGCCACCGATGATACGGTCGGGACCGAGCATCTGCCGGGCCAGGGAAATCGGGAAATCACTCTGCCCCAAGTGAACGCCGGCCGCATCGGCGGCCATCGCCACATCGACGCGATCATTCACAATCAGAGGAACACCTGCTCGGCGGCAGATCTCGCTGAGCCCGCGCGCGATGCGGATCAACTCCCGCGTCGATGCACTCTTGTCACGAAACTGAATGGTGTCGGATCCACCCTCCAACGCGAGCCGCGCCAGCCCCTCATGGTCATAGCGATCCTGGAGGGTAGTGTCTGTTAGTATGTGAAGTCTGCCTACGCGTCGCATACCGTCCTCCCCTGACCAGCCTCGGTGCGGCGGAGCCTAAAGGAACGCGCTCCAGTCTCTCCCCTGGAGGAAGAAGAATGGATCGGTTGGCCGATCGCCCTGACCGACCTCCAGGGCGTGGCGAATCGCCAGTGTGATGAACTGCTTTGCACGTGAGACCGCCTCTGGGAGCTGCGCTCCGCGCGCCAGCCAGGTAGCAATTGCAGCAGACATGGTGCATCCGGTTCCATGTGTATTTCGCTTCTCGATCCGCTCGGACTCGTAGATGTGGACCTCGTCCCCATCGAGAAGCAGATCGACGGCTCGCTCGCCCTCAATATGCCCCCCCTTGACGAGAACGGCGCAAGGTCCGAGGTCGCGGATCCTCCGGGCTGCGACCTCGACATCCTGGAGCCCACCGATTTTCAGACCGCTCAGAGCTTCCGCTTCGTGCCGGTTCGGAGTGCAGAGCCGGGCTGATGGCAGAAGGTGCTCACGGAGTGCGTCTATTGCGCTCTGCGCAAGCAGAGGAAACCCGCTCGTCGAAATCATGACCGGATCGATGACCAGAGGCGCATCCCCGCACTTCGCAAGCTCCGTTGCCACGGCGATCACAATCTCCCGGGAACCGAGCATGCCGGTCTTGACCGCAGCCACCTCGAAATCGGCACATACAGCGGCAATTTGTGCCTGAATGATTTCGGCCGGGAGCTCAAGGGCCGAGACCACCTCCCGGGTGTTTTGGGCGGTGACCGATGTAATAGCCACTAGGGCATAGCCCCCATTGGCGTGAATCGACTTGAGGTCGGCCTCGACCCCGGCTCCACTCCCGGAATCCGACCCGCCAATGACAAGTATTTGCTTGGGTGTCAGCCCCATGGCACCCCCCCCACCTTGACTCAAGCGAAAGCGTTCCGCTGCAGGCTCTCCTACACTATACCCAGTCTTCCATTAATGACCGACTACCTAGTCTGCAGCCAATGACCGAATGCCTAGTCTTCGGACCATGGCCGAATACCTAATCCTCAGCCAATGACCGAATGCCAAGTCTTCAGGCCATGGCTGAATACCCAATCTTCAGCCAATGACCGAATGCCCAGTCTTCAGCCAATGACCGAATACCTAGTCTTCAGCCAATGACCAAATGCTCAGTCTTCAGACCATGACAGAAAACTTAAGCTAGCGCCCCCAAACTTGGTGGTCAAGCCAGGTGAGAATTGACAAGATAAACCCACTCGGACAGATGTGTGTCATAATGAAACAGTAGGTGATCCAATTTGAAACGCTCGGCCGCAGTAGAAGCTCGGCTCCTGGGTACGGTACGCCCTGCCGTCGGTCCCCTGATATCAAGCGTGAAACCTGGCTGATGTAGACAGCTGCTCATATCCACCCTTCTAACCTCGGAAGTCATAGGTAGTTATGTCGATGAACGCACCCTATAGAATTCAGGCAGGGGGGGGCAGGATCCTACCACCCCCCCTCAAGTAGTTCAGGACCTGCCCTTCTGGCATGCTCCCTGTATTACGGTCAGGCGACGGAGGTGACCCAGAGATACCGACACAGGAAAAGGTGACTCAGGGAAAAGCCCCCGACCAACGCTTGGATAAGAAATGAAACCGCCAGAAGGTTTCTGACCGCCCCGCCGGCACCTGCAATCACGGGTCGGCGGGGCAACGGAAGGGAGGAAGGACAATGAACTTAGTCAAGTGGCACCCAGGAAGGATCGCTCGCAGGTCTCCTCAGGACAGCGGCTCGCTGTTCTACAACTTGGACAACTGGATGGATGAGTTCTTCAATTGGGCACCGTTGAGCCGCACCGCCTTGCAGTCGGATTGGCTCCCGCACGTGGACATCCGGGAGGAGGACGAGGGCTACGTGATCGAGATGGATCTCCCGGGTTTGGACAAGGAGGACATCGAGGTCACCGTGGACAACAAGTTGCTGACGATCAGCGGAGAGCGCAAGCTCGATGAAACGAAGAAAGACGAGAAGGTCTATCGGAGAGAGCGGTTCTGTGGCAAGTTCACTCGCTCGATGACCTTCCCGAACGATGTGGATGCGGAGAAAATCCAGGGCAGCTTCGAGCGCGGTGTGCTGCACCTTGCGATTCCCAAGCCGGAGCAGACCAAGGCACGGCGGATCAGCATCAAGTAACGATCATACCCACAGGCAAGTCCGCGTAAGAGGGCCGGGCATGATGCCCGGCCCTCTTCTATTGCGCGCGCGGGTTGCCCTACAGAGTGTCTGGTGCTTCGTGAATGGTCGCGCCCTTATATTGGGGGCGCCTTCGTGTTGCCCTCGCGGCACAAGGCAGCATAGAATGCGCTTCAATTGGTCCCTGCCGGCCGCCGGAACGGATTGCAGGATCCTTGAGGTCCGCGTATTCCAGCGCGTGGCGCCGGCGCGGTTCCATGAGAGAAGTAAACTGGATACAGCTGAAAGAAAGGACGGTGAGATGGCCAAGGAGATTTTCGACATCATCATTCTCAACGGACGCCCCGCGGCGGGCAAGTCCGAGGTGATCGACTACCTGAAGAAGACCCCCGTAGAGGAGCGGATCCGGCGCTTCCACATTGGCGAGTTTGAGGAATTCGACGATTTCCCCATCCTCTGGGAACGCTTCGAAGACGACGACATCTATGAACGCCACGGAAAGGCGCGCTTGATATCAAACACGACCTATGAATACGAAGGAGAAACCCGCCCGGGCTATGTCTTCAAGGACCAGTTCTTCTGGAACTTCCTGATCGAGAAATTGAATCTCTTCTATGCGAAGCGGCTGCGTGACGTACCCAACTATCACGATACCCACACCGCCATTTTCGAATTCGCCAGGGGCTCGCAGCATGGTGGGTTTGCCGAAGCTTACTCCTATCTATCCGATGACGTTCTGACCAGAGCCAGCATGATCTACATCAAGGTTAGCTGGGCGGAATCGGTACGCAAGAACAGGCGGCGCTACAATCCGGACAAGCCGGACAGCATTCTGGAGCATGCCCTCGAGGACAAGAAGATCGAATTCCTCTACAAAGAATCCGACTGGGACGCGTTCTCCTCCAAGGACCCCGATCATCTCATCGTCGGGAATCACGAGGTTCCCTATACCATCTTCGACAACGAACCGGAAAAGACAGACAAGCCAGAGGTTCTTGGAAAGCACCTCGAAGAAGTCTGCGCGAAGCTCTGGGCAATAAGGCAACGATGCAGTAGTTCTGTATGAAGATCCCAGTGGCGGGTGGCCCTCGAGTAGTGCGGAGTATACCTGAACGACACATCTTGGCTGCCGTAGCGGAGGTTTGACCTGCTGAGCAAGGTCAAACCTTAGAACACAAACCCCTTACTCTGGACGGGTTCGGTTCCAATGACTGGACGGGTTCGGTTCCAATGAAAGGAGCGCTATCGTGATCAATGCCCTTGTCCTCCTCGGCATCATTGTGGCCGTGGCCATCTTCACCAGGATGTCAGGTAACCCGATGGGTCACTCGAGCGCTTTCATGCGGCGGAGGGCATTTAACTGGGTACCCCTTGGGATCACATATGCTTTCCTCTACATGGGACGATACAACCTCACCGTCGCGAAAATCGCCTTCGGCGATCTCATGACAAAGGGTGATTTCGGGACCATATTTGCCGCCGGCACGATCACCTACGCATTCTCCTTTGTAATCAATGGCCCAATGACCGACAAGATTGGCGGGCGCAAGGCGATGTTCATCTCGGCCATTGGCGCTGCGATTGCCAACGCCCTGATGGGGTTGTTCACTTTCCTCAGGCCCGAGACGCACCTGGTACCGGTCTTTTCCGTTCTCTATGCGATCAACATGTATTTCCAAAGCTTCGGGGCTGTCAGCATTGTCAAGGTAAACAGTCACTGGTTCCATGTTCGGGAACGCGGGATGTTTGGGGGCATCTTTGGAATCCTGATTTCCACAGGCATCTTCTTTGCCTTCCAGATAGGCCAGTCCATCATCGACTGGCTACACACCAGCACGGCCGTTGACGGTACCGTGACAGTCGCTCCGCCCTATTGGGTCTTCTGGATCCCATCACTGTTCCTGCTTGCCTTTACCGCGGTCAACTACTTCATGGTTCAGGACAGCCCCGGCAAGGCAGGACTGCAGGATATCGATACCGGAGATGCCTCCAGCGGCGAAGACGACAAGCCCGATCCGATCGGTGTTATCCTGAAGAGGGTTGTGACCAACCCCATTGTTCTGACCATTGGGGCTATCGAGTTCTGCACCGGCGTTCTCCGCCAGGGCATCATGCATTGGTACCCGATCTTTGCGAAGGATCTTGGCTACTATAAGGAGTTTGTCGTCACCGAGAACTGGGGAGCTATGCTCTTTGTAGCCGGCGCCACCGGCGGTATGACAGCGGGATGGGTCTCCGATAAGGTGTTCGGCTCACGCCGCGGGCCGGTGGCAGGACTGCTGTATGGGCTGATGTTCCTGTGTATGATCGTGATGTGTTTCTCGCTCAACCACATATGGATCCTGGGAATCTGCGTGTTCCTGATTTCCTACTGCGTCATCGGGACGCATGGCATGTTGTCGGGCACCGCGTCGATGGACTTTGGCGGACGCAAGAATGTGGGCACAGCCGTGGGACTCATTGACGGGCTTGTCTATCTGGGCACGGGCTTACAGTCGATCTGCCTTGGATTCCTGACCGAGAGCGAGAGAGGGTGGTCGTATGGCGGTTACTTTAGCGACATACAGAAGGGCTGGTCCCTCTGGCCGCTATTCCTGGTTCCATTTGCTCTGATCGGGACGATTCTGGCCATTCGGATCTGGAAGGCCATCCCAGAGGCAGCCAGGAAGAAAGCATAGGCCGCCGCGGGGGAATGCGGCGGATACGGGAAACGAGCGAGTATGGATCTTCTCGGTATCCACAAGCCATTGATCGGGGTCGTGCATCTGTTGCCGCTGCCCGGAGCCCCCAGATACGGCGGATCCATGAAGCGCGTGATCGACCGTGCCATGGCCGATGCGACCGCTTACCGGAAGGGTGGCATGGATGGACTCCTCATAGAGAATTATGGAGACACGCCCTTTCACGCAGGTAGGCTCCCACCGGATACGATTGCCGCCATGACCGCAGTCGGCATTGGTCTGCGGGGCTTGGGCGCTTTTCCTCTGGGGATCAATGCGCTGCGATCGGATGGCCTGGCTGCCCTGGCAATTGCGACCGCCATCGATGCGCAGTTCATACGGGTCAATGTGCTCGCTGGCGCCATGATGACCGATCAGGGCTTGATTCAGGGATGCGCTGCCTGCCTCATGCGATCGCGAGCGACACTTAGGGCCCGTGTCGAGATCTGGGGAGATCTGCTGGTTAAACATGCGGTCCCTCTGGCCCCCCAGGATCCGATTGACGCCGCAACGGACTTGATCCAGCGTGCCCATGCTGACGCCTTGATCCTCACCGGGCATCGCACGGGAGCGCCGGTGGCCGTGGAGATGCTCACTCAGGTTCGCGGGGCTGTCCCACGCAGCGCCGTTGTGATTGGAAGCGGAATTGCCACTGGGAACCTGGATCAGACCTGGTCCCTGGCAGACGGATTCATTGTGGGAACGTCGCTCAAGAAGGGCTCGCGCACCCAATCGCCGGTGGATCCAGCCCGAGTGGAACGTTTGGTTGAATGGCGGAAGCACTTGGCCGGTGACAGGCGACGCCGGCAGGTTCAGTAGGAGAAGGACACCAGAGATGGTGCAGGACGTCAACGGAGATCCCAATAACCTCCATCAAGGGGGAGATGCTCCCGAGATAGCTCCGGAGGCGGAGGAGGAGTTTAGACCCCTGCCTACGGATTGGGATGATCGGGCCATTGCGCTTGCGGAGGAGTTCATTTCGCCACGCATCCTCAGTCAGAATGAACAGGCGAGCTTGGAGCGCTTCTCCCACATCTGTCTGAGGTTTGCGCACGTAGAGCGGTGCATCCAGGGCGAGATCCTCTGTGAAATCCCAGCCCATCTATCCGTGCTCCGGCGCGATCAGAACATAAGCCTTCTAGAGGAAGTCGAGAGTCTGGCGAACGCCGAGCGGGAGAACATGGATCTACCAAAGGGGCCGATTGAGAATCTCGTGGGACTCTTCGATGACCGGGGCATTAAGGTGATCGAGAGTGTCCAGGGCAAAAGCAACCTCGCGGGTGCATTCATGTTTCAGGAAGACACCGGACCTGCTTTGCTGACTCCGGCGCCTGTCGATTCACCCGTTGGCCGGTTTATCGTGGCCCACGAGTACTGCCACTTGCTGGCCGACGTTGACCCCTATGAGAGCCGTTTCTGTCCCCATGGCGCGCAGCCAGGCCAAGATGCCTTGGCCGGAGGAGGTCGTCTCCTGGAGCTGGCTGAGTTTGAGGATGCACTCGACGAAACAGCCCTTCCGGAAACAAGGGCCGATCTTTTCGCTCGGTGCTTTCTGCTCCCGCGGGAACATTTCGTTCAGACCCTCAGGGATTTCGATCAGGGAGGCGCTGCGGGATTTCACCTAGACCGGTTGGCTGATGTGGCGTTCTATTATGGCGTGAGCGTACCAGTAGTGCTGAACAGGCTGGTCGACATAGAGATCCTCCGCATCGGGGACGCCCGAGCCATGGCTGAGGCGTACGCATCCCGCCCTCATGAAACGCGAGAGCAAAAAGGCCTTGATCGAAAAGCTGAGAGAAGCCCCGATCGAAAAGCCGAGAGAAGCCCCGATCGAAAAGCCGAGAGAAGCCCCGATCGAAAAGCCGAGAGAAGCCCTGATCGCAAAGCTGATCTGGGGCTCAGCGCGAAGCCAGGTGTGTGCCCGCAGGACGCGTCACCCGATCCAAGCAGCTTCTCGGGCGCCGCATGCGAACTCCCGAAACGATTCGTCGACCTCTCCCTTGCGCTCTTCTTGAAAAAAGAGGTGTCGCAGGAACAGTTGAGCGTACTATTGGATGCAGCCCCATCCACCGTGGATCTGTTCCTTTCCTGGATCGAGTATCCTGCAAAGAGTCGCCAGGCGGACAAAGAGGCACCCAAGGGCAAGAGACCTGATGGTGATACGCCGCGGTGGGTGCCCTGAAGCTCCCGGCATCCGCTGGCATTGGATCTGGTTGAAGGCCCTCAGGACCTGCGGTAGGCTCCGACACTGGGGGGCAGAGCGTGAATGAGCGGATAGAACGACTCAAGGCCCTCTTCCACCGGCTGCAGCAGTTCCTTAGTGAGCGGCTTTGGGAAGAGGACCTGAAGGCACGGCGTGGATTCCGGGGACTTCTATTCCGGGAGTTGCGTATTCTCGTGGTCGTTGGACAGGGCGTCTACAGGGGTCAGATCCCCCTGCGGGCCTCCGCGATGACCTTGGCAACCCTTCTGGCTCTGATCCCCAGCATTGTACTTGTCTTCACCCTCATCGGGGCCTTTGGCGGCTTCGAGGGGATCGATGCGCATCTGCAGCGCTTCATCCTCCAGAACCTGATTGCCGGGGTTCAGGATCAGGTCTCCGCTTTCCTCAAGACCTTTCTGGCGGGCGTGCACTCCGGGGCATTTCAGGGCATCAGTCTATTCTTTCTCCTTGGCGCTGTTTTTGGCCTACTGCGGACGGTGGAGGGCGCATTCAACCACATCTGGGGTATCAAGCGGATGCGCAGCGTTCCGCACCAGCTGACCACGTATACGACTATCGCTGCCCTGAGCCCCTTCCTCGTCGGCTTCAGTCTCATGGCAACGGCTTCAATGCAGAATGCCCCGGTCTTCCTGCGCCTGCAGAGCTGGGCCCCAGTCGGAGGCCTGTTTCATTTCATCTTCGGCCTGCTCCCCATCCTAGTGACGGTGCTCGCCCTGACCTTTCTCTACGTGGTCCTGCCGAACACGAAGGTCAGCATCTTCTCTGCATTCCCCAGCGCGCTCCTGGCCGGGGCTATCTGGGAAATCAGCAAGTGGGGCTATGGGTCTTACCTTTCATCCAGAGCGATGTATAGCAGCCTCTACGGCTCACTCACAGCCATCCCGATCCTCATACTTTGGATCCAGTTAAGTTGGATAATCGTACTTGGCGGCGCACTCCTGACCTTCGCACGCGAGGCTGCAGACAGCTTCCTCCTCGAGGAGGGAGCCCTCACGGCCAGCTTCCACGACCGACTGCGGGCGGCACTGCGTTGCATGATCTCGATCTGCCGGGCCCATTCCCGGGGAGAGACGGCCCCGAATGTCAGCGAGCTGTCAGTTGACGTGCATATACCTGTACGGCTTGTGCGTTCCGCAGTCGGTGATCTGCTCTCCGGCGGGCTACTTCACGAAGTCGTCCGGCGGCAGGCCATGGGGGAAGGAGGCCTGGTCCCCGCCAAGGACGTGCAAAACCTGAGTGTCCACGATGTGGTTGCCTGCCTCCAGAGTGCCGGGACCTCTTCGCCGCCCAGCACCGGAGAAAACGAGGCGCGGGAGGTGGAAAGAATCCTGTTAGAGATCGATTCTAACTTGGAAAACCTCGGTCGACCCATGACCTTCAATCGGATCCTCGAGGGACTGGAGAACTCGAGCCTGCCATCCCCTGCGATTCCCGCTCCAGTTCAACTGCTCAAGCGGACATAGCCAGCAGCCCACGGAGGTGTCTATATGCCCGTGGGCACCTGAATCCGCGAGCCCTAAGCGGTGCCACGGCGAGCCAAAGCCGCGGGTCAAGTGGCGCTGATCCAGAATTGAGTACTCCTCTATGGCGCTGCTGCGGTATACTCTCCCGTCTTGATTGCCGCCCTGCACCGAGGGCCGAGGAAACAGAGAGGGATGCGAGCAAAACACCGGCCCCATATCGCCGAGATCGAGCACGTAGATTTTTCCATCCCCTAGAGATCCCGGCGTTTTGTTTTGGGGACCGCGGAGGCGAATCTGATGGATGTGTCAGATTTTATGATGGGAATCAGCGGAGATGCCGGGGAAGGGGTGATCCTGACTGGCGACTTGATGACCCAGGTTGCGGCCCGCGCGAACCTTCACATCAGCAGCACTCAGACCTTTCCTGCTGAAGTGCGCGGCGGACATTCCTACGTCCAGATCCGTTTTGGCGAGGACAATGTGTATAACCCGGGTGACCGGATTGACGTTCTGGTCGCCTTCGGGATGCTCGCCTATCACCGCTGCAAGCAGACAATCGCCAGCGCGGAATCGATTCTGATCATCGATGGCGATCCCAAAAGCATTGACATGGCGAAGACATTTCGGGACTGGCGTGGCGGCCCGATCTACATGATCCCCATGGGACGGATTGCCCAGGAACAGATCGGTGAGAAGCGCTCAAAGAACATGGTCG
>JAGMDA010000583.1 GCA_023128935.1 Candidatus Eiseniibacteriota bacterium
CCCTTCGTCCGTGATCGCCGGGCTCTGGAGGTGTGGTCACGGGACTTCTTCAGACAGATCATTGCGCACATTGCTGCTGTGTGATTTCTGGGCCTCGACATTGATCTGGCCAACGTGTGCATTTGTGGCTTTGCCCGGATCCGATGCGGGATGCACCCGGTCACAATAGGTCTGTGTAGGTCCGGACCCAGTCACTCCATACCCGCTCATACTCAGGTGGGCTCGTCATCATGGGAACGATCTGGATTTGCCACGCCTCGCGATTCCACTCCCGTAGGTTCTCGGCGGTGAGACGCCAGATCCGATCTGCGTCACCATCGATGCCCACTGTATAGGTTTCCGCAGCAGCCACAGTACATCGTCCTCGATCATGTGATCGTGTTGAATGAACCGCATCTCTGCCGAATGCTCAAATCCTCTCTCCACTACGTCTCGTTTGATCCTCGTCGGTCCAAGGCGGAAAGCTCCTCTATCACGAAGACCGGTGTCATCTCGCATTGGGAAAGGATTGCCCGAGAACCAGGGAGCCAGCTTCGAGACCCGGTTCGAACGCAACCATCGTCGGGCTCCCTCGGGTCGGTGGACTGCACTATCGGTACAAGTGGCGAGCTGCTGTCGGACCTTCGCGTAGCGCACGACCATGAGTTCGAACTCTTCCCCCCTCGCCTTCGCCTTGGTAAGAAGACGCGCTTTGACCGATGCGGCAATATCCGGGCTCACAGGACTGCAGACTCCAGGATTGCAGTGAGCGCGCGCGACGGTAGTACATCGAGGGCGCGCACGAGTTCGTCAGTCATCACTCTTTTCTGCCGGAGGCCATCACGCAGCGCCTCGACAGCGGCCTCGCGCCCGATGAGGCGTTCGAAGCGGAAGCAATCAACCACCGTCCGGGCGGGCCCGGTGATGCGTGCGGGAACGCGCTCAAACGTGGTGTCCTGGACTCCGTAGGTCCAAGCAGCACCAGTGAACCTCACCACACGGATCTGCGTGCCGAACGCACGCGGTGCCCTCGCCTTATGAGGGATGGCCAGCCAAACCTCCCTCGGCAGCTGGGTCCCGATCCCATGCACCCTGAGCGCGGACAGCAGACACACGATGGAGTTGGGCACCCGCGCGGATGCGGCTGCCAGGCTGTAGTTCTCGGTAGGCTCGGCATCGGCAAGCCGATACAGGCCGCGGCCAACTCGCTCGACGGCTCCCCTTGACACCAGGCGACGTAGCTGGTCGTAGCCGATTCCGAGCCGTTCCAGTTGACCGGGCCGAAAAAACACACCCAGACCAGCCTGGCGAAGTCGATTCTCGCTCAGTTTAGTCGAGCTCATTGCGTCTCCACCGAAATATGTCGGCACATATGGCAATAATGCCGACATTTCCAGGATGTGCGGTCCCCGTAGTCCGCATCCACCGGATGTCCTTCGTTTTGCATCCGGCGTCCGCCCCTGCTTCTCTCTCGGAGTGGTTCAGGCCTGATTGACCTGAGTACGCGTCCCGGATCTGGGAGCTATTCCGGGCCCGCGTTGGTCGATCGCGATTGGAAATGAGTTCTTCTCTGGCATCCCTGATGACATCGCAGCCGCAACGTTCTCCACACCAGAGTGAGAACCAGGCTGATTACTTCACGATCAACTCCTCCAACCCGGAGACATGCTATGTCATCCTTTTCAACTTCGCTGGGTTGTACACCTCCTCGGATCTCCACATCGAGAGGATGATCGATGCGATCTGGCGGGCAATGCTCAGCTTCGCCAGGTGCGGAGCGGCTACCAGGAGGGCAAGCACGATCGCCGGCTGGTGGACTCCCACTGCATCAGGATCGATCAACTCCTCGAAAGGCAAAAGAGATGGGGCCTTCAGGATGGATTGGCTGACGGATAGTTGCAGGAATGTCAATTCGTTAGTGATACGCAAACGGATTTGCCGTTTCTCCGAAGACCTGGACTTCACTCTGGACTCTGAGCGACCTGAGGACGACGTGTTGCTTCAGCTAGTTGAAAGCCTCAATCGCGATCACTATGGCATCAACTTTGTCTTTGACGAGTACTACAAGACTGACGGTGACACCTCGTTCGGCGGCGACGCCAGGTACCACCACGCCTGGAACGACTCCGGCCGCTTCCGGTTGCAGGTGAGTCTCCGCGAGCGCCCCACGCTCCCGGCAACCCCGATGGCAATGAAGCACCAGGCCTACTTCCATCACCTGGAGATCGATCTCCTCGACGTACGATCGCTGCAGGCGGTTGAGATGATTGCCGAGAAGATCCGTGCAGCCTACCAGCGAGCCAAGGTCCGTGATCTCTACGATCTGCACTGCTTCGCAACCAGACCTATCGACGGCGAGTTGCTCAGACGCCTGGTGGTACTGAAGCTCTGGCAGGTGCGAGATCCCTTCGAGCCAGACGTTTTCTTCGAGAAGCTACGCGGCGGAGGCTACGACTGGGAGGATCTCCGACGCTTGGTCCGTGCATCGGAACAGAACGAGCCGCTCGCCGAGCGGCTGCGCGCCGAAATCCGGGAGCTGGCGGCCGGGTAGTTCTTCGTCGGACGGCCGCCTCGTTGGCCGACGCTCGTCGAGCAGATCCGAGGACCGTCCCTCCGGAGAGAAGTCCGCGACGAAGCCTTCGCTGTCATGCCCTTCGAGACAGCGCTCCTTCTCGGCAGTGGTCGGATCCCAGAAACAGATACGCGAATCCTCGCCCCCCCCGATACAATGAAGCGTCCATCCAGTGAGAAGGTGAGGGACAGGACGCTGCCCTTTCACCTCCAAGTGGGTGCGCCCTGCCGGGCACCCTACAGAAAGCCCTTCGATCTCTTGACCGAAGGGCTCTATTTCTCGTCCTGCGGGGCCGACGATCTCGTTACTAGAACTCTGGATCGGGTCGTCCAGGGCTTCCGAGAGGCCCTTGCGAGCCGTAATGACTGGCCCTAAATGGAGTAACCCCTGAAGTACCGAGAAGCCTGGTCCAGGATCTGGATGCGTGGTCACGGCAGACTGGTCGCCCTGATCCCCATGCCCACCCAAGCGTCCCTTGACCCTACCGCCGGAAGATGGCTTTGATCCCGCCCCATGTGCTTTCGGTGACAGGCGTGCCGCCGCACCCAACTGGACATGCTCCGATCAGGTCGCACTCCTCGTTTGGGGGAGAGAAGGGTGCGCAGGGCG
>JAGMDA010000584.1 GCA_023128935.1 Candidatus Eiseniibacteriota bacterium
CCCTGCTACAGATCGCACGTAGCTTGCCACGGTATGCGGCGAGAACTTCTGCAGCTGCAGCTCGCGAACGAGCTTTGCGCGTAGAGGGGAAATGACTGGCCGTTTCATGATGGGGCTCCTTTCTGAAGAGAGGGGGCAATCTGAATGCCCCCAGTGGATAGGTTCATGGAGCCACTCTACGGGGATCAGAGGTGTAGTCGGCAAGCAGTCAAAGGGAAGAAGTTGCCCCCGGGGATCAGTAGGCGATCACTATATCCGGGGACTCGAAGGGAAGGGCCCTGCCGCGTAGCGGCTTAGTCCAACAGGGTATTGATCCAGCCGTTGCGGCATTATCTTCAAGGACAAGGAGATACGAGTGACACAACAGGGGTCACTGAGCAGCTTCGAAGCGTGACTGCGTCAAAGGCCCCTGGCACCCGAGAACCGGATACCCTACTTGGTGCGCTAGGTGGAGCGCTATCTGCGATTCTCTGCCCTGAGATCAATCGAGGCAAGGTACGGCCCGGGGCCGGTGCCGGTAGGCGAAGGGTGAGATCGTTGTCCCTCAGCGACGCAGAACTGGTTACAGAGGCCCGCGCTGGTTCGCGGGCGGCGCCGGAGCAGACGGCGAGCGGTGATACCGGACTGGGGATTCGCATAACCGGGAGAGATCTGAGGAGTTTCCCCGGCGTGCAGCCAACAGTGGGTCGCAGTCGAAGGATGCCGAGGGGGACGAAGCACCGGTCTTTCGCCCGCTCGCTGTGTCACCAAACGAGGCGCTCCTCGATCCCGCGCGCGGTGCTGGAACGCGATCGGCACCGCTGCCAAGCCCGACGGGCTCGTTCATATAGTCTTTCAAGCCACATGCATATAGTCTTTCAAGCCACATGAAATCCTGAAGAGCCTCTGCTACAATGGTCCTGGGTGGGGGATTCGTCTCACCACAGTCTGCCGCCAGGTGCTTGGCGTTTGAGGTGGGCACACTGCTCATGACTTGACTTGCGCAAGCTTGGATTCCAACTCAAAGAGGAGGAACGTCATGACTTCCATCTGCAACCGCGGCAAACGGGCAATCTCAATCACTGCAGCCTGCGCGATTCTTCAATTGGTCCTCAGTATTGCTCTCGCTGACTCTCCGGGCGTTTCAACCGACGCTGTACAAAATGAGTACGATCAGGCTGTGATCGAGGAGACCGGCTCGGCCGTCCCATCGACAGTAGTTGCCCGCAAACGATACGATCCCCAGCAGGACCAGCACGGCGCAGGCTTCCAGGACCAGCACGGCGCAGGCTTCCAGGACCAGCACGGCGCGGGCTTCCAGGACCAGCACGGCGCAGGTTTCCAGAACGAGCACGGCATTGGCGTGTGGGACGGCAAAGGTCCCTGGGGCGGGAATGTGCGCTGCCTGCTCACCAGCCCACACGATGAGGCCCGCGTTCTCTGCGCCTGCGGATTTTCCTGGGCTGCCGAATCGGGTGGCGTCTGGGTAAGCGAGTCGGGTGGAGCATCCTGGCTCGACACCCAGTTTCCCCGGATGCCCGTCTATGGCCTGGCGGCATCGCCGTCTGAACCGGGCGTCTTTTACGCAGGCGCTTACCGGGGACTCTATCGTTCGATGGACAATGGTGTCGCGTGGACCCGGATTGCTTTCCCGAACCAATTCATTCTCGGGGTAGGCGTGAAGGTGAATGACGGCAACGTTCTCATCGCAGGCCTCTCATCGGATCAGGGGATCAGGCGCTCTGGCAACGGCGGGGTAACCTGGGACCCGGTGGGTGTCAACACGGGCTATTTCAAGGGCTTCGGCACCTCGCCTTTGGCCCCGGATCGCATGTATGTCACGATCTGTTCGGAAAACAGCGCCGTTTTCCGCAGCGACAACGGCGGACTCAACTGGACCCCAATCGGTCCATTCGGTTGCTGGGGCTACGGCATGTATGTCGACCCCACTGACCCAGACCGTGTCTTTGTCACGGTAGCGATAAATGGCCCGTACGGAATCCACCGGACGACAAACGGTGGGACGAGCTGGGAGCTTGTTCTGAGTGGCCTTAGCTACGCCCCAGTTGTCGAAAAGGATGGCGCCCTCTACGCCGCGATCATGGAGGACGGGGTGTACAAGAGCACCGATGGCGGCGACACGTGGACGCCCTATCCTGAAGGCATCGTGGAGGACTTCTGGCAGGCCGGTGCAGCTTCCTCGACGGACGTGCTCTTCGGGCACTGGGGAGGGATCTACCGTTCGGATCCCGCCCGCAGCGCATGGATTGTCTCGCAACAGGGGTTAGACAACGCTTTCGTCCATTCCATCGCCTTCTACGCCGACAGGAATGAACTCTGGGCCGGGACTGAGGATAGCGGCCTCTGGCGCAGTCTCAATGGCGGTGAGACATGGGATCTCATGGTCAACGGCCTGGACAGCTGGACGATCATGGGCATCGCGCCCCAGGACCATGCGCGCTTCTCAGTGGACAGGATGGTGATCGCAACCTACGACGGCGTCTATATCTCCGATGATAGTGGTGTAACCTGGAATCCCGCGGGGTTTGAGGGCGGCCGTCTCTCGGATGTCGCTATCCACTGGACGGATCCCGACAACCTATGGGCAGGAGAGGAGATCACGAATATCTGGCGATCCACTGATGGCGGCGACAGCTGGCTTCCCGGCGGTGGTCTTCCGACCATGTTCTATCCAGACCTCGAGGTGACGGATGGTCCCTCCGGCCTGCGTGTCCTGGTA
>JAGMDA010000585.1 GCA_023128935.1 Candidatus Eiseniibacteriota bacterium
CCGGCCGACGACCTGACCGACCCGGCGCCGGCCACCGCCTTTGCCCACTTGGATGCGACCACAGTGCTCTCGCGGCAGATCGCCGAGTTGGGTATCTATCCGGCCGTGGACCCGCTCGACTCAACCTCGCGCATCCTTGATCCGCGGGTAGTTGGCGAGGAGCACTACAAAGTCGCGCGTAAGGTGCAGTCGATCCTACAGACGTACAAGGACCTTCAAGATATCATTGCGATCCTCGGGATGGAGGAGTTGTCCGAAGATGATCGACAGGTTGTACAGCGCGCCCGCAAGATCCAGAAATTCCTTTCACAACCATTCTTTGTAGCGGAAGCTTTCACGGGTACAGAGGGCCGGTATGTGAAACTCGAGGACACGGTGCGCAGCTTCAAGGAGATCTGCGAGGGTAAATATGATGAACTGCCCGAGCAGGCGTTTTACATGGTCGGCGGTATTGAGGAAGTTATCGAACGAGCGGAAGAGCTGAAGGCAACGGCTGGCGCTACAGCCTAGTCGAGTGCCACAGCTTGAGGATTGAGGCATGGAATCCACATACGATGTGGAATTGCTGACTCCCGAAAAGACGGTCCTGAAAGCCCAGATCGTCTCTATGATCGTGCCTGGAACCGAGGGGTTCCTTGGTGTCTTGGCGAACCATGCCCCCTTGATAACGGGTTTGGTTCCGGGTCTTCTGGCGCTTACCTTCCCAGATGGTCGCAAGGAGGAGTATTGTATCAGTGGCGGCTTCCTCGAGGTCTCGGGCAATCATGCGGTTGTGCTTGCCGATTCCGTTGAGCGTCCAGGAGAGATCGACATCGAACGGGCCGAGAATGCCAAGGAGCGTGCCCGGGTTCAACTGAAGGAGCGCAAGGGCGAGTTGGATGTTGCGCGCGCGGAGGCAGCGCTCAAGCGTGCGTTTGCGCGCCTGCGTGTCGGCCGCCGCAGTGTGGGAGTTTGAAACTGAGCGCGCACGGGGGGCCAGGATGTGCCCCCTGAGAATGCACGCTTTTACAAATCGCCCGGCCTGGGCCAGACAGCGCCTTCACGCTGGAGATGACCGATGCAGGATGCAGTCGGCCGAGCCAAGCCCCAGATCAGCACGCTGGACTTCCTAGTGCGTCTTCTGCGATGGCGCAAGCTCGTGCTTTTGAACACTGGACTCGTGGCGCTACTAGCGGTGATTGTCAGCCTAATCCTTCCGAACTGGTATGCAGCCCAAGTGACCATCCTCCCACCACAGGAGGACCAACTGGCGCTGGCTGGGCTCTCTCGGGGTCTGGGTTCCGCCCTGGGTGCCGCCAGTCAGGCGGCCCTGAGCATTTCGGGAGGGCCTAGGCTACCCATCTGGGCCTCTCCCTCCGACTACCTGGCCGGTATCCTGCGCAGTCGCAGGCTGCGAGAGCAGGTCATCAATGATCACGATCTGATCCGCGTCTACAAGTGCGACAATATCGACGAGGCGCTCAAGGAATTCTCGCATCACATCAAGACCCGCGTTGGTGGTGAGGGGATCGTTAGAGTTCGTGTCGAAGATAAGCTGCCCGAGCGCGCCGAGGCGATTACTGCTTCCTGCCTGGCCATCCTGGACGAAATCCAGCGCGAGACGCGCCGGAGCCGCGCCGCAGATGTGCGCTGTTTCATCGCCGAGCGCTTGCAGGCGACCCGCGGGGTATTGGCCGCGGCGGAGGAATCGCTGTGTGCTTTCCAGCAGCGTGAGGGGTTGCTGGTTCCCGAAGAGCAAGCGACAGCGCTGATTCAGACCGTGGCGAAGGTGGAAGCCGAGCGCATTGCGGCCATCGTCGAACGCGATGCCCTCACGGCGCAGGTTGGTCAAGACCATCCCGAAGTACAGCGTCTGGAGGCGCTGGTGCGATCCTTGGAGGAAGCGAAATCCTCGCTGGAGGGGCGCTCGGGACGAGACTCATCCGTGGGGAATGCCGCACCTCCATCTGATGCCGAGGTAGGAGTGGGCCCAGAGGGGCCATCGGCCATCATTGATCTCAAGCGGTTGCCTGCGCTCAGCCTCACCTACTTGCGGCTCTATCGCGAGCTGGAGACCCAGGCGGCTCTCTTCGAACTGCTCACCCAGATGCTGGAACAGTACCGGATTCAGGAGGTGCGGGACGTGCCGACCATCCAAGTTCTGGACGGGCCAGCCACGCCGCAGGAGAAGGTCAAACCCCATCGCGCCGTGATTTGCATCATTGCAACACTCCTGGCCTTCCTGATCAGCCTGGGCGTTGCCGCCGGATTGGAGCGGATGGCCATTCTGCAAGAGCATGACCCCCGGAAGCATGCGCAGCTATCTCGGTTGCTCTCGGGTCTTGGTTTGAGATTCCTGTTCCCGCGCGGACGAATGTGATGCCTACCGAAGCAGCATTGAGCCTGCCGCGACGGACCTTCTGGCTAACAGTCACCGCGGCGGATCTCGCCATTCTACTGCTGCTCCCCAAGATCTTCTGGGCCGTTCCAGTCCTGGTGATCAGCCTGTTGGCGTTGGGATTCGTGCGCAGGGTGGAATGGCTCCTGGCCTTCATGCTGCTTGGCATGCCCCTGCTCGATCCACTTTCCCTGAGTGTCCAGGCCTCGACAGGCGTCCTGCTAGGCTTGCGCCTGCTTTTTGTGTGTGGCTGCGTAGTGGCCTTGAGCCGCGTTGCCCCGAGGGCCTTGTTGATGCGCGATGTCAACGGGGTGCGCATGCGGAGACTGACCGGCACCTCCTCGTCTCTCGATGCTGGAGCGATGGGCATCCGGGCAGAAGCAGATCCAGCTGAGAGGCTCAGGCGACCCCAGGTGCGGGGGATTTCGGCCTGCCTGGCGCCAGTCCTGCGCGACCCGCGCACCCTTACACTCCTGCTCCTGGCTGCCTGGATCGCGATAGGGCTGATCTGGACCGAAGCTCCGCGGTACGGCGCGGGCAAGACGAAGTCTTTGCTCCTCACGGGTGTTTTTTTCTTCCTGGCTGCTTGTGCATTGTGGCCCGTCTGGGTGCGCCCGAGCAGGATCAACGGTTTCCTTCTGGCTGGGGTTGTTGTCGGGGGCCTTGTCGCGGCCGCTGGCGTGGCGGCCGCTCTGGGTGTTTGCGGCGATTTCCTGCAAGGCGACGTAGGTCGCCACGGGGGTGCTGCCTTCGAGCGATTGGCTTGGTTGGGGACGAACACGATCTGGTTGGCGCGCATCCTGGCCGTCTGGATCATCCTGCTGCTCTGGGCCGCTGAACGCAGGCTTCTGTCTCCGGTTCTGGGTGGATTTCTCGCTGTCCTGGCCCTGCTGCTGATTGTGCGGACTGGTTCGCGGGGGCCACTGATTGCGCTTCTCTTGAGCCCGCTGGCCCTCTTGCTTGTGCCCCGAGCGGGTGTTCGAGCCGCAACTGATCCTCTCGGGGAAACGGGCAGGGAGGGAAGCGCCGGTTCTCTCCAGCGATCAGCCGCGCGAGGGGGATCCACGCATCTGCTTCAGGCGAGGGCGGGAAGAAGGCCCCGGCGTGGCTTGGCGCTTGCGCTGGTCGTCGGATTCCTAGCTGCCGTGTTGCTGATCCTGGCGCTGCCAACTGAGGAAAAGGCGCGCATGGCCGCGGCCGTCCTGCGGACGCCTGCCGCAGCGGTGCTTGGGTCCGGGGGTGTGGGCGAGGGCGTATCGCAGACAGTAAGTGAGCGGTTCCTCCAGGATCCATCCTCTGTTTTCCGCATGCAGTTGGCGCGCTCCAGCCTTGATGCGTTGCTCCTGGCGTTACCGTGGGGAACGGGGACCGGCGGGTTCTCGATGGCTGTCTTCCTCCGGGATTTCCGCATCTACCCCCACAATCTCGAGGTGGAGGTTCTCTTTGAGAACGGACTGCCTGGGCTACTGCTCCTGCTGCTTTTTCTCCTCCTCACCTGGAAGTGTGCCATCCGGCTTTCCCGCCAGGGGAGCGAGGGTCGCTGGTTGTGGGTTCTATTTGTGATGGCGCTGCTGAACGCACAGGTGAGCGGTGATCTTTCTCTCAATGAGGGCGTCTGGTTCTGGAGTGGGATGATTGTCGCGCTGTCTCTCGCGATGCGCGAGATGTCGCCCCAGCGGGCGGGCGCGTGCTAAGGGCTCGCGCAAGCCCTAAGCCGGATCCCCCCGCATTGGTTCATTTGGTGAATGCCAGGATCGAGACAACAACGGCCAGCGTTGTGCCAATAGGGACCAGCCAGCTGGAGATCTTGCTCAAATTTCGTTCGGGAACCCAGATTCTTGAACCGGCCGCCAGCGTGTCGGTCTCTGCTGCGGCATGTCTCTTGCCACTCCCTGGCCGGGTGACCTTCCACGAGCCATAGCATCCAGTGGGCCCGGGCCCGCCGGCGGCGTAAACGTAGTCCATGACCGTTTCGCCTGGAAGGTAGGGATAAAGTCCCGGGCGCATAACAGCCCCGCCCACCGCGATCCATTCGCGGCAAAAGGGAACGTCGATCGTGCTGCCCGGCTCCAGGGGTGTGCAGTCGATCTCATCGATCGGCACCCACGATTTCCCTGTGCCTGCTTCTTGCTCCTTGGGAGCTTGTATAAGCCACACGCCTGAATCGCAGAAACCCCCGTCCAGTCCCCCCGCTGCACGCAGAACGAAACCGAGATTGTCGCTGGATCGTGAAGGTACCAACCGGGTCTGCGGTTCAAAGGGGCGATCCAGTGCAGAGGATCGCCCTGCTGGTTGCTCGTTTGCACTCGAGAAGATGCCCCGAACCCTGTGGCGCATACTTGCCGCCGGCACATGAACCCGATCCCCGGAATAGAGCAGTGGGTTGCCCTCTTCGAGTCCGTCGGTCGTCCAAGCGAGGAAGTCGCACGGGCGTGACCTGCCGTCCCGCCCCCGGATCAGAATGGCCCGCGAGTCAGCTCCCTCCCGCAGCCCACCGGCTAGTTCAATGAGATCCCCCAAGCGGCAGGTTGAAGCGAGTGGATAGATCCCGGGTGCCAGGATCAAGCCCGTGATCATAATCCGCAGCAGCGCCGGGCGTACTAGCGTCAGAGAGATTTCGGAATGGGGATACGGGCCTGCACAGTGTGAGCGCAAGAGGTCGGCGGCATTGCTCAGGGATATACCATCCACCTGGATCACTCCGACTGAGGGCACAACTAGGCTTCCGTCGGCTGTAACCTGCAGATCAAGCACCATGTCCGTGGCACCCCAGATGGAGAGAGCCAGGTGATCGCCCGGGGCCAGACGGTAGACGGAGGGATCGATGGCGCCCTCCAATGCCATATCCGAGTCCTTGATGCGGGGTGAGGACTGCCCCTGCCTGAATGAACCCGGAGCGCCCGCCTTCTCCCGGCCAATGTCGAGGGACCGCGCATGCTCCAAGTTCCTGATGCCCTGCGCGGCGGCTGGCGCACAAGCGGCATAGATCAGAGCACATGTTGCGACGAGCAGAGCCGGGGCGATGGAGGGCAGAACGTGTGCAGTGGCCGCTTTGAGCGGGACTCGGAACCGTGCTAGGTGTCTGGGAGTGATAGTTGTCGGGGCCATTTCCGTCTCCACGTCGAGTGAATGCTGACCGGGCCCGCCTGGGTATGATGCGCCAGCGGCCCGGGGCGGAGGATCTTGTGTGGGGGATTCTATGGTCTGGGAGGCGCGGATGAAACCGGTGATGTTGCCCCGTGGAGTCCCCATCCCGTTGCGGGCTTGTCTGGGGTGGAGTGATGACATACCCTGATTCGCAGAGGAGGGCGGCAAAATGAGAGCTATCAAGGCGGTCCCCTACATTCTTCTCGGTCTCTTCGCAGTTGCATTTGCCGGCTGTGATAGCGACTCCGTGACGGACAGCGGCGGCGACAACGGTGACTCCACCTTCAGCAGCTTGAGCCTTAGAATCCAGCGCACGAATGAGTTTGCCTTCAAGCTCTACCAGGAACTCCGGTCACCGGACGACAACCTGCTCATCTCACCACACAGCATTTCGGTCGCCTTTGGGATGACCTACGCAGGAGCGCGTGGTAACACTGAGCAAGAGATGGCCGAGGTTCTGTGCTTCCACTACCCTCAGACGGGTTTCCATGCAGCTCTCAGAGAACTAAACGAGCTTCTCACGAGCTCCGGGGAGACCTCGGGGAACGGATCGTTCGAACTGAGCATCGCGAACGGGTGCTGGGGCAGGAAGGATCTCGTCTACCTCCAGCCCTACCTGGATTGCCTGTCCGAGAACTACAGCGCCAGCATGCAGTACTTGGACTTTGTGAATCAGCCCGAGCAATCGCGGTCCACTATCAATCAATGGGTTGCAGATCGAACCGAGGACAGGATCAAGGATCTCCTGCCACCCAATTCGATTGACTACCTCACTTATCTCGTCCTGGCGAACACAGTCTACTTCAAGGCGGCCTGGCTGAACCGCTTCGACGAGTCATTCACGTATGATGGGCAATTCACACTGCTCGAGGGCAGCAAGATCTTGGTGCCAATGATGCATGGTGAGTTGACGTTTGCCTATAGCGAGGGCTCTGGATACAGAGCAGTGGAACTCCCCTACGAAGGCGAAGCGGTGTCGATGATTGCGATCCTGCCAGATGAGGGGCAGTTCCAGGCGTTCGAGGATTCGTTCAATGCGCAGAAACTCACTGCCATCATCGACGAGCTGGAAGAGACCCATATTACCCTGACGTTTCCCCAGTTCTCGTTCGTATCGGATTTCGACCTGATCCCCACCCTCATTGACATGGGCATGACGGACGCCTTTGCCATGGGAGCGAACTTCACCGGCATGGACGGCACTAATGATGGCATGCCCTGGATCGACGTCGTGGCCCACAAGACCTTCATCTCTGTTGACGAGAACGGCACCGAGGCGGCAGCGGGAACTGGAATGGTTCTTACCTGTGGGATGCACGATTCCTTCCAGGCGATTCGTCCGTTCCTCTTCGTCATCCGGCATGTGGAGACTGGGACCGTCCTGTTCCTGGGGCGTGTTCTCGATCCGCGAGGATAGGCAGGGTGAGGATCCCCAGCGGGATGGAGAACCTTAGCAGGACAGAGAACCTTAGCAGGACAGAGAACCTTAGCAGGACAAAGAACCCGACCGGGACAGAGAACGCGAGAGGGATGGAGAGCCCAAGAGGGTTACAGTAAAGGATGGCGAATGGGGATCCACACGCTCGATTGGGTGTCAATTGCGTTCTACCTGCTCATGATGGTGACGATTGCGGTCTTCTTTTCGCGATACATGAAGGGGGCGAAGGATTTCTTTGCGGGTGGACGGCGGATACCCTGGTGGGTGGCGGGGATATCGCTGTACATGGGGCTTTTCTCGGCATGGACATTCACTGGCGGTGCGAGCCTTGTCTACCGGACCGGCTGGTACGGAGTGATGTATTTTGCCACATGGCCCGTGGGTTTCTTCATTGGATTCATGTTGGCTGGCGTGCGCTGTCGCCGCAGCAGGGTGATTTCTCCAATCGAGTACGTTGAGACGCGCTTCAACCGTGCAACCCATATAACATTGAGTATCCTGTATGCCGTATCCCTCCTTTATTGGCCCATTCAGCACCTGGCGTCTCTCGGCAAGATGGTTGGGCCAACCCTCTTCCCCGGCATTGACCCTGAGATGGCCATTACCGGCACCATTGTAGTCATTGCCATACTCGTCCTCTTCTACACACGTTCCGGCGGGCTGTGGGCGGTGTCAGTTACCGATGCGGTGCAGTCCTTCCTAGTACTGGGGATTGTGGCGGTAATGGTCAGCGTCGCATTCATAGAGATGCCCGGGGTGCTTGGGCGTCTTCCCGAGTTTGACATTACTCCCGACAATGAACCTCTCTATGGTCCCTGGTTCCTGCTTGGCTATGTCGTGCAAGGCGTCTTTAGCGCGGCGATGGGCGATCGTGCTCAGCGCTACTACAGCGTGCGCGATGAGCGGGCGGTCATCAAGCTGGGGTTGCTATGCACTGCTCTGTTCATGACAGGTCCCCTGCTCTTCGGATTCGTGCCGTTGATTGGTTCTGTTATTTGGCCCGATCCCTCGATGATACCTGGCTTCGCAGGCACTGCCAATCCGCAAGAAGGAATATTCATAGCAATGGCGGCCAGGTATTTGCCGCCCGGCATACTTGGGATGTTTGTTGCCGCGATGCTGGCGGCAACCATGTCGGCAACCGACACGTGCTGGAACACGGCTTCAGCAATTGTCTCTGTGGACCTGTACAAGGGCGCATTTCGCAAGATGGCATCAGACAGGGAAGTGATGAAGGCCGGACGCATTGCGCTCCTATTCTTCTTCATGGTGGCGGTGCTCGGAGCAATAGCGATCACCCTGGGCGGGATCAGACTGGACGTCATTGGACTCACGATTGCGCTCCTGACCGGAGTGGCGGTTACGATTCCCCTAACGCTGGGTCTAGTCGTCCGTCGGGTGTCAAGATGGGCGGGAGTTGGGGCGGTGGTGATCGGGTCACTTGCGGCCGTGATTGCTAGCGATCTTTCAATCTTCGGGGATCTAAAGGTCCTAGGGTTCTTGAGAATGCCCTTCGGGCAGAGGATATTCTTCATCGTTGGGGCGACACTGGCTGCCTTCCTGCTCTCCCGGCCGATGGGCCGTCTCGGGCGCAACCGAATGGCTGCACTGGCCATGTCCGCTGGGGTAGCTATCAGCCTGTGGTTCATGTTCCTGTTCATCAATTTCAACGAAGCGATCTCGTGGAATATTCTGTTGGGTGCAGAGGAGCCGCCTGTGGGTGCCGGCTCATCTGCCGGCTATTTAGTAACGATGACTGTAGCCGCAATTGCATTCGGGGTTTTGTGTTACCTGTTCTGCCGCGTCTACAGTCGGGGCATTGGGGCTCCTGAACCCAAGGTGGATGAATTCTTCATCCTGCTCAAGACACCTATCGATGTGAAGAAGGAGGTGGGCGACGAAAGCCAAACAGCCGGTACTTATCCCTTTGTCGGAAAGATCATCATCGCTCTCGGTACGATGTCACTGGCGCTGCTGCTCTTCCCTGCGGGGCGTGCCAATCCCACCGTCAATGTGGCGCTGTCAGCGGTGCTTTTGCTCATCGGGTCCGGGATCATCCGAGCGGGCAAGACGAAGCTGCTAGAAATTCGGAAATCGTAGTGTGAACTGAAAACTACATATGCAGGTGGGGTTTGACCAGGAGGAGACACAAGTGAAACCAAAGCTTGCATCCCACGGCGGCCCGCGGGTGAGAGAGACACCACTTGTTCCGGAGGAACATCTGCAGGCGAGGTTTGGCGAGGAGGAGAAGCGCGCGCTTGCCGAAGTGATAGACTCAGGTCACCTATGCCGCGTCTTTGGTCAACGGGCAAGACAGTTTGAACGCCAGGCGGCTGAGTACTTTGGTGTGGCGCATGCCGTGGCCGTAACCAGCGGGACTGCGGCGATCCATTGCGCGCTCGCGGCAATCGGTGTTGGGCACGGTGATGAGGTTATAACCTCTCCGATCACCGACATGGGATCTGTTATACCGATTCTGGCCCTGAACGCCATTCCCGTCTTTGCCGATGTCGATCCGAAGACCTTCAACATGACGGCGGAAGCGGTAGAGAAGTCGATAACGGACCGGACGAAGGCGATCATTCCCGTTCATCTTGCAGGGCAGTCATGCGTCATGGAGCCCATTATATCCTTGGCAAAGGAACGCGGGCTGCACGTTGTAGAGGATTGTGCGCAGAGCTATCTGTCAACCTGCGATGGCAGACAGGTTGGGACAATCGGCGATGCCGGCTGCTTCAGTCTCAACGACTTCAAGCACATCACCTGTGGCGATGGTGGTTTCCTCATTTCTGATGATGAGGAGTTGATCTCCCGAGCAGCGCTCTTTGCCGACAAGGGCTATCCGCGTACGGGACCTGTGCGAAACTCCCTCATCCTGGGGATGAACTACCGGATAACGGAACTCCAGGCGGCCGTGGCTGGCGTCCAGCTCAGGAAACTTGCCTCGATTGTGCAGCGGCGCCGCCAGTTCGCAAACACACTCAATGGGCTGTTGAGCAGGATCGAGGGCGTGCAGGTGCCCCATATTGCGGATGGAATCGAGCATTCGTATTGGTTCTACGCCTTCACGGTTGATTCAGGCAGGCTTGGCGCGACCGCTGCGGCCATCGCCAAGGAAGTCACTGCAGAGGGAGTCCCCGTGACCTTCCCGTATCTAGGCATGCCCGTATACCTCTTTGATTCCATCAAGAGGACACTCGTCTGTGGTTCTGAGGTTTCGTTTCATAGAGGGCTCTGCCCCAACGCGGAGATGGTACTCGAGGAGATGATGGTGTTGCCTTGCAATGAATGCATGTCAGAACGCGACGCCAGAGATATCGCCGACGCGATCGGGAAGGTATGCGGATACCATCTCAGCGACGGGATACAGCCATGATGAGATGCACGGGATTGTGGATGCTCGTAGTGGCTTTGTTTCTCGTGGCAGGTGTATTGGGTTCCTGCCAGAGAGCGCCAGACGCGACGGACATGGCGGGCAGACTGGACATGACCGGCAGGCCGGACTGGTCGGCAGTTGCAGATACGCCCGGCGCGGCGCAGCTGACGCCCTACAGATTCCTGGCGATCAGGAAATGCGCCGTTCCCCCTGTCATCGATGGCAAACTGGATGACGTTTGCTGGAACAGTGCGGAGCAAGCCTCGGACTTTGTACTCTTGCACGCAGACAGAGCTGCAGAACAACAGACCACGGCATATCTGGCCTACGACGATTTCCGGATCTACTTCGGCTTCATGTGCGCTGAGCGCCAGATCGACGAGATCGTGGCAGAGGAGAGAGAGCACGATGCGCTTGTCTGCCACGACGATTGCGTCGAGCTGTTCCTGGATCTCAATCGAGATTACCTGAATTATTTTCACTTTATTGTCAATTCCCTTGGCGTAACGAGTGATGCCTCCGTGGAACTCGTGGACGACTTCATCGATGTCTATTACGACTGGGAACCCGAATACGATGTAAGCGCCGCGCAAGGAGATGGATACTGGGTAGTCGAGATGGCCATTCCTTTCACCTCGCTTAAAACCGGTGTGGCCAGGCCAAGCATCTACGGGGAAAGGAAAAGGGAAGAGGAATCCGCACTGACGCTGTTGGAGTCTCCTCGGGTGGATACAGGTACAGTGTGGAATATTAATCTGTGCCGGAGGAAGCCGGGAGAGGGGGGCGAACTCAGCAGCTGGGCGCCTGTGTGCGACAAGTTTTATTCGCCATACCAGTTCGGTCATCTGGCATTTGCAGACAATCTGGCGCCTGGCGATGTGTCGTTGCTGAGACACAACGCGCAACGCATACATGCGAGGGTTGTGCTTGAGGAACGCCGCCGGGAACAGGAAAGACTGAAACCGATCCTGGATGAGATAGATTCATACGTGTCGAACTGCAATTGGGTGGCGACATATCGAAGGAACATGTTTCTTGGCTATCAGAGCGAGGATGGAGAGTTCGGCATTCCGAACTATGCGCGACGGGACGGGCAGGGCCGCGTGGTACTGCAGGAAGCATTTCCTCCCCTTTCAAAGGAGATCATTGAGGGAATAGCTGCCAAGGAAACTCCACGGCTTGTCTTTGACAGAGAGTCCCTGGCTGAATTGCAGGGGAAGATCCATACGTGCCCAAGAATCGGTGCACAGTGGTTGACGTTGCAGGGCGAGGTGGATCAGCTCCTGGAAGAAGCGATATGCGGATTTGAGCCTTGTGAAATGCAATGGGACAGAAACTGCGTGGCAAGGGACAAAGCGAAAAGGGCCGGAGCTGGCTACGGGTTGCTCTGCACGATGCGCTCGAAGTGTGCATTGGCGTATGGCATCACTGGGGATCGCAGGTATGCTGAGAAGACGTGGGAAGCGCAGAAGGCGCTGATTGAGCATTTCGCGCGATATCAGGTGTTTAGGGCAGCATCGAACTGGTATTCGATCTGGGATGCATCCTATGAAGTCTATACCTCCACATACGTCTACGACATGATCGCCGATGCCGGAGTAATGACGCAGAAAGAAAAGGGGGAACTCATCGAGTTTATCAGACGGCTCGGCTACAGCGTCGACTACTGCGTCAAGCATTCCGCCATGATTGGAAACCACCAGTTCATGTGGACGGGCAACTTCGGCTGCTTAGTGAGCTACTTCCCCGAATTCCCCGAGCACGAGCGCTGGGCCAGGGATGTGGAAGCAAGGATGGCAGCGCTGTATGCAGACATCCTACGAGACGGCGGTCAAGTGGAGCGCAGCCCAGGACACCATGTCTTTGGACTTAGCTTCCTTTGCCGCTATGTCAATACGAGAAGGCATGTTACGGGAGAGGACCATTTCGCACGGAAATATGACGGCAGGAGTCTTGAAATGGCTGTGGACTGGATGGCAAAGATCGCCACCCCGCTAGGCGAGATCCCGGCCATCAATGATTCCAAGCGCCCCAAGTTGTCCAGCCACACCTTCGTGCTAGATGTCGTCAACCGCTTCAACAAGGGGGAGTATCTCGTTGCTGGGAAGATAGAGACTGAGAACCTGCCGCTAGAGCACCTTATCTCCGAGAGCGTTGTGCCTGCAGAACCGGAGTATGCATCAGTGCTTCTGCCGGATACCGGATGGGCCATTATGAGGGACAGTTGGAGCAAGGACTCGCGGTATCTCTTGTTCGACTATGGGCCTCATGGTGCCTGGCACGGGCATTACGACAAGATGAATATCGTCATGTACGCGGATGGCGTTGGATGGGTTCTCGACGCTGGGGCATCACCGCACTACTGCGTGTATATAAAGGAACACAATGAGT
>JAGMDA010000586.1 GCA_023128935.1 Candidatus Eiseniibacteriota bacterium
GCAAGGGGCATGCCTTGTACACTTGCGCTGTTACAGTGTGCCCACCTCACGGACGATGGGCTCCCGATCGAGGTACGCTTCTTGAACGTTGTCTATCCACAAAGGAGGGAGTAATGCGAAATTACCTAACACTAGTGCTTGTCGGGCTGGTCCTTTTCGGGACGGCACCGGCCATGGGCGTGGCCATATCGAACATCCAGTTCGATCCGAGTTCGGCGGCTGCTCTCAAGTGGAACGTGCATGTGGATGTCACATTTGATTACAGCGTTGATGTGGCTGACGGCGTGCGGATCTATCCTCGCCCGATTTCACACGGATCTACCACACCGAACTACGCGGCCAGTGGATCGCCACTCTACGTGCCCGGCAGCGGCAGCGGCAGCGGCTATTTCACGATCACTAGCGGCGAAGCGCTCGTCGACGATGTCCGCTTTCAAGTGTACAACCACGACAATACAGTCCTACTGCTCGAGTTCTACGTGCCGGTGAGCTTCTACTTCGGAGCGCACGCGATCTACAACATCGAACTGAACCCCGCGACGCCTTCGTGCGTGATATTCCAGCAGCAGGATGTGAATATAGCGTTCGATTACGCCACGGACTATCCTGATGGTGTGCGCATCTTCGCGCGACCCTATACGGGGTCGGGTCTGACGCCTGGGTATAGCGCATCGGGCTCACCAGTCCACCCGACAGGGACGGGCAGCGGGACACAGTATTTCCATATCAATCCGGGACCGGAAGTCACCGTCGACAAGATCCGCTTCCAGATGGTCAATCCCAGCCAGACGGAGATGTTGCTCGAGTTCTTCATCCCCGTGGACTATGAGTTCAAGGACGGATCGGTCTACAATGTCAGTTTCTCGCCGGATTGGCCGGCTGGGCTTCTGAACTCTGAAGATGTCACCGTCATGTTCGACTATCAAACCACGGAGGTCACTGGAGTGCGGATCTTCGCGCGCCCCATGACGAATGGTGGGCTGACGCCGGGGTACGCTGCCTCCGGGTCTCCGCTCTATCCGACGGGCACCGGCAGCGGGTCGGGTACATTCCGGATCCAATCGGGTGAGCAGACCATCGATGCGGTGCGGTTCAAGATGACGAATGCGGACCAGACGCAGGAGATCATGGAATGCTACGTCCCAGTCAACTATCACTATGCAGGCGATATCGTGCGCAGAATCCAGCTCGAGCACCCCTCACCTGCCTACTTCACACTCGAGCACCACGCGGATATGGTGCTGCCCTACTTTACTGGGGAGCCCAACGGCGTGCGCATCTGGGGTCTGCCGTACACGCATGGCTCGTACACACCAGGCGGCGCATATGCCCCTTCGCCAGTCTGGCCAGTTGGAGTAGGTAATGCCACCAGCTTCGTGTCCGTCCAAAATTCCCCGGCGGTTGTGGATGAGATCTACCTGCTGATGACCAATGCAGATCAGTCCGTGACCCTCATGGAGTGGTTCGTGCCAGCGCGGCTCAAGTTCGGCAACCAGTTGCCCTCGGCGGTGGAACCGGCCCGCGAAGATCCAGTGCGCGTGGCGATGTTTGCGCACTTCCGCAATCCGCTGAGTGTAGGCTCTACCGTGCGCTACACGCTGCCGGCAGACGCTGATGTGACCCTGCGGGTCTACGACATCCAGGGCCGCAGTGAGGCGTTGTTGGTCAATGGGCACCAAGGAGCCGGGGACCATGAAGTTGCGTTTGAAGGGGCGGGCTTGGGCCACGGGATCTACTTCCTGCGCCTTGAGGCATCGCAGGACGGATCATCCGAAGGACTGCTGGTCGACACACGGAAGGTTGTGCTGCTGCCCTAGCGCGGGAAGGCGGCAGACACGCGCAGCGCAGCTGAAGGCCAATAGAGAACCATGTCCATGGATCGGGGCACTTAGCGCGAATTGGAGAATACAGACATGTGGCGAGCAGCGTCCGTCAACTCGGGCGCTGCTCGTACCTATGCGCTGATCTCGATAGGCCGCTCAAGACGATCATCGAGCTGCGCGGACACCAGCCCTTGAGTAGATCCTCAATCCTCGGATTCCGAGACCGGGCCACGGCGGCGCTTGGTCTGGGCTCGGGCGCGCTTGCTCTCCAACCGCCGGACCCGGGATGCCTTCGTCGGCTTGGTCTTGCGGCGAGCCTTTGGCTTGACCGCCGCCCGCTGAATCAGCTTTACCAGGCGATCGATCGCATCCTCGCGATTGCGCTCCTGCCTTCGGAATCTGCGCGCTTGGATGATCAAGACACCGTCACGATTCACACGCCTGCGCGCAAGGTGGATCAGACGTGCGCGCACATCATCTGGTAGGGAAGGGGATCGGCCCACGTCGAAACGCAGTTGCACAGCTGTGGCCACCTTGTTGACATTCTGTCCGCCGGGGCCAGATGCGCGGATGAAGGCGAACTCAACCTCATCTTCGTCGATGGAGATATGGGGGGTGACGCGGATCATCTCCTCGCCTCGTCGGAGATATGAAGAGTGACGCGGATCATCTCCTCGCCTCGTCGGAGATATGAAGAGTGACGCGGATCATCTCCTCGCCTCGTCGGAAATATGGGGACGCTGGCAGCCCGACAGCCTCGCATTTGCCTGCGGATCCCGCAGGCGCGTTTCCTGATGCATATCGGCAGCCTAGCACGTAATGGTGTGGAATTGCCTTCACGTTGCGCCCTCCTTCGCCGTTGATCATTGACAGTTGGAACGGTTCTCCTGTATCTTTCCTGGATACAGTCTGTTGCGGCTTTTTGTTTCGTTCGGCAATAGAAGGTCGGGACGTGGAAGACATCATTGCTCTGGAACGCCACTATGCACAGGTGTGTGCTTTTACAGAGCACTGCCCGCACAATGCTGCACGAGCAGTTGCCCTGGCGCGATTCGTCCAAGCCGTTCCTGAAGAGATGCAGGGGTGTGGTTTCTATCTGGCGGAGATCAGTGCCCCTTTCCTTGCGTCACTGCGCGAACTCCACCACGATGTACGTGATCCGGAACTGATTGAACTTCTCCGCCGGGCTTGTGAGCGTCTGCTTGTAGAGGACGTGATCCCCTCCGAGACCATGGCTGAGGTCAGGCAATGGCTACAATCAAAGGCGTCTGATCATCCTCACCCGGGAGCACCCACTGTTGCAGCGGACGGTTCCCGCCGTGGGGGATCCACCGCAGCATCCAACGGTTCCTGTCCGGACGAGCCTGCCGAGGCCTCGCAGATTTGCCTGAAGATTCCCCTGGTTTTCACTCTTCCCCGGACACCAGGCTCGGACATGGGGTCAGAACACCTTGGCCTGCTTGTGGATGTGACAGTGGCGCCACGGATTGTGCAGAGGGGTGCACCGCGGTTCATCTGGAACAACGGTTTTGCTGGTCAGGGTGCTGGTAGCCTGAGATCCCTGGAGGATGTCACAGCGGATGCCTTCCTGGCCGCGCGGGAGGTTGTGACCGCCCTGACCGCGCCCTCTGATGACAACCAAGCCTCATTAGCATCCACCCTTGTGCCCAAACCGGCCAAGGCAGGTATCCTCAAGCGCATCGACCTGGACCGCCTGGGGTTCGATCTGTCCATCCCGGAGAAGAGCATCCCCGTAGCGGGGGACTCGATCGGTCTGGGACTGGCGGTGGCCATTGCGGGGACCCTCTTGGGGTGTTCCTCACGGGGCAAGGCGCTGCGCCCCCGGGAGGACTTGGCCTGGACCGGGCAGATCCTTCCCTCAGGAGAGGTAGTGCCAGTGGATCGCGATGCGCTGCGGGCAAAGGTGCGTGCGGCTCTCTATGCTGGCGCCCGAGGCATCGTTGTCCCGCGGGGCATGGCCCCGCGATTGGACGCAGGGCTGCGGAGCCTCAATGGCGAGGAGATCCTGGAGGTCTTTGAGGTCGGGCACGTTCGAGAGGTATTCACCCAATCCGATCTCATGGAGCCCTGGACCCTTCCTGAGGTGATCCCAATGGGCTGCACTCGCCAGAGGTGGGGCAGAACTGCAGCGCTTGTTGCGGGGATTGCGGCCTTACTTGTGTTCCTCCTGCACTGTCCCCCGGTTCCGCAAAGTGTTGAACAAACGACCCGCGATACGCTGAAAGTGACCTTCAAGGGTTTCCTCTGGCCCCCGTTGGTTATTGAAGAGGCAGCCGGAATCACCTTTCACATGATGACAGAGGATATTAAGGGGGATGCTCCAGGCAAAGCGCGCCTGGTCTATCTAGTTCAAAGAAGCAATGAGCAGGTCAGCCCCGGCCGCCTTGTTGTCTACGATCCCGTGTGGCGCAGAGAAGTCTGGTCCCACGTTGTCTGCTCATCCGGGCTATCGCATGACCTGCGCGATGAGTATCCGGATGGAGTCTATGCGCCCAAGACCGTTTGCATCGCTGATGTGGATGCCGATGGGTTCAATGAGATGGTTTTGGCAGGCGTTCTGCAACCCTATGCGCCGAGTTTTCTTTGGCTTCTGGATGGCTTGAACGGACCCGTGGGTACCGTCTATCACCCGGGCCATCTCGAACGCCTTATGGTTGAGGATGTAGATGGCGACGGACAGCTTGAGATCCTGGCTCTGGGACACCATGGGCCCAGCGCGGGGGTGGCGCTGGTTGTATTGCATGCCGAGCAGTTCCAGCCGTTCCGGGAGCACATGGGGAACGGGCAGTCCGGCACCGAGCGGTTTTTGGGGAGCAGTCCGGGTACGGCAGCAGCGGACAAGACAAGCAGCTGGCATCCCGGCCGGCAAGCATGTGTCATGCACCTGGTTGTTCCTATGATCGAGGGACTAGAGCAGGTCGAAGGACGCGGTGACCTTGGGCACGTGGGATTGGGTGTAGTGCCGTCAGAACACGTGCCGCGGCTCATCCAATTCGCCATCAATGCGGCGAGACGCATGCCACCAAGCTCGGACTACATCTTATCGGTGAAACTGCCAGGTGAGGTCGTCAAGCTGACTGTCAACGCGGTGATGGGCGATCTCGCGCATTACTGGTTGGAGCAGGGTATGACGCGCATCAACTTCGCCTCCGACTCTCTGGTGTCGGCGTGGCAGGAAACCCTCCGGTTCCGGGACTACATCCAAATCGATTGGACGGACCCGGCGCCCTCCAGAAATCCCCCTTCGGAATCCCGCCGGGATTCTATGGCGAGTGAAGGTACAAGCCAGTGACATCGGGGACGGACTGGGATGGACTCGTGGCCGGCTGCCTATCTGGCTCCCAGGATGCCTGGCAGGCATTCCTCGAGGTTTCCTATTCCTCTGTTCTGAAGCTGTTCATCAAGCGCACCGGGCGGGAGGAGCTGGCCAGAGACTTGACACAGAGCTTCTTCCTGAAGCTGTTCGATGATGAAGGCCGGCGGCTGCGTTCATTCGATTCCTCCCGCGGTGTTCCGTTCCCGATCTACCTCAGAGTCCTGGCCGCGCGCCACCACATCGATTGGACCCGGGGACGCGAGGGGCAGGAGATCGGCAGGAGGGTCGGGCTGGCTGATGTGGTCGACTATCTCGAGAAGGCGGCTGACTGCGAGAAGGCTCTGGTGGCCCGCGAGGTTCGCGAAGCGGTCGCGGATCTGCCGCCTCGTGAGCGCTTGGCGACGCAGCTCGTTCTCGAGGGGCTCCGGGTCTCCGAGATCGCCCGCGCGCTCGGTTTGACCGACGGCGGGGCTTCAGCCTTGCTCTGGCGTGCCCGGCAGCACCTTGCCAAGATGCTGGAAGGCGGGTGGAGTGATACGGCACCCAAGAGTGACGGATAGGGTGGGTGGAGTGATACGGCACCCAAGAGTGACGGATGATGTTGATCAGCCCATGGCCGCAGTTTGGGTTGGGGTTCGAAGATTCGTCCCAATTAGGACGAGTTTTCTAACCACCACCAAAAGATCTGGGCAGCTCACTTCGTATTGGATAGTAGACGCGGGGAGTCATGACTGGCGGATGTGAGGCTGAACGTGTGTAAACACCTGTCTGAGTTCGAGATCGCGATTCTTGTCGCGGGCGCTGGTAGCAGGGCTTTGCGCCAGGCGCTCAGTGAACACTTGCTTGAATGCGAGCAGTGTCGGCTGTTGCTGGCTGCCAGTGTTGAGGCAGAGCGAGCTGCCCCGCGTTGCACTGCTGTGGACGGGGGCGCAGGGCTAGAGACTGTTGAGAGGGATCGGGACCGGCCATTCATTCAGCAGATATTGGAAAGAATGGCTGATCAGCGATCAGCTACTGTTATGCCCAGCCCCGTTGTCCACTGCATCCATCTCAGCCGAGTGCACTGGGATGAGGGGGAGCGCCGCGCCGCGCTCGCAGCCAAGCCTGCCGTGGATGGGGACACTGAGCTTCCAACCCTGACATCGGCGGATGGCCAGATCCTGGTTCACTTCCGCCAGACGGGTCAGGGCGATTCCTACCGTGCCTATGTAGTCCGCACAGGGCAATCCAAGGGCGGAGGATTGCGTCTGTCCTTCCCTGAACTGAGCCGTTCATTCCCCATTGACGAGAGGGGAGAGGTTGATCTTCCGGGCATTGACCGGGAGGCCCTGGCAGGCAGCAGTATTCAAATTGAGCTATCCCCTCTACCTCCCGCTTCTGAGCGGGAACCGTCACAACAGCGGATGGCAGCTGAGAAGGGCAAGCCGAGGCCGGAAGGACTTGCTGGCGGCGATTGACGAAAGCGCCTATCTACGTGACATTGAGCCACTGCCCGAGAAGTTCCTCTACGCGACCCACCAGTAATGCGATACGCCCCATAACCGTGTAGCCAAAGCCCGCGCCGAAGGTGATCATCAGCACCCAGATGCCTAGGCGTGAGAAACGGCCGAAGGCACCCTTGTGCTCCTTGGAAAAGTAGAAGTAGCAGAGCGCCGACAGGATCGCGAGCACAGCGATCACATCCCAGAACATGGCCTCGAAGCTGAAGACCCCGTCTGTGTAACCCACGACGGAAAAGAGAGTAGAGCGGATCTGATCCATGAAATCAGCTGTCAGGAAGGCGATCAGGCGCAGGCCCGCAGTCGTTCCCAGGATAAGGGCTAGCGCCCAGCGGCTGAGATGACCGCCCTTGGGCGCTAACCGGAGCAGGAGCAGGACGCTGAAGATCAAGGGGATGAAGTACATGAACCAGTGTGGGTCCCGGGGCTGATTTGCCAAGCCGGGCACGAACCACTTGGCCGTCAGCTCGGGGCATAGCTTACCGAAGAGATTTGGCACTAGGGTGGACCAGAAACCCATCACCATCCAGTAAGCGGCCGAGACGCCCACAAAGAGATGCTCGGTAAACTTGTAGAACGGATTATCGTCATAGAGAAAGCTCATAATCATGAGCGTGAGCAACGAGGCCAGCCAGATCCCAATGCCCTCTGTGCTGAAGGGGCTTATCATGTTGCCCGTGATGACGCGCAGGCCGAGGACGATGACGATCACGCCCACGACCCCCATCCAGATGGCTCGCTTCATACTCTTGCCCCCGACTCGTTGTGAGCGTAAGCCCGCTCGCTATCTCAGCTTCGCCTGAGCCCGATGCCTACGCAGGTACCAGAAGGTGAGGTTCCCCAATATGATGAAGAAGATAATCGTAAGGTGCGTCACCGTCTGGGGTCCCATCCGTCTGAGTGCACTCAGATACTCCTCGTGGCCCCTGTATTTGTCCGCGAACCTGTCCTTCATCAGGGCTTCGTACTCAGCCGCGGCCTTGATGCCTCCCATGAGCCCCAGTAGCTGTTCCGGGTGGTAGGGATAGAGAAGCGGTGCCTGAACCGCGGTGCACCCTCCGGCCACAGGGATATTCCCCGGTGTGCCCGCATACTGGATCCATTCCTTAAGCCCCGGATAGCCAGCGCTAATATTCAGGATCAGATCGAAGGAGCGGATACTCGAGATGCCCTGAAGCATGGGGATGTCGTCGATGGAAGATCCCCGCGCATCCGTCGTGTATAGCTTCTTCAGGTCGGTCAGGATGACGGCGACGACTCCCTCGTTGCCGCTTTTGTAGCCAAGATCCATGTAGTCATATCCGTAGCGGAGATGGGGGTATTCCCTTTCGAGGATGTTGGAGGTCACGCCGACGACCATGTTTTGGCCGAGCGGCCATAGGGCGATGAAGTACATCTTCAGGCCCTTCTCAGCGCAGTGGCGCACGAAGGCATCAGCCATCGGTTGGAGTTCGGGCTCGCTGCCTGGATCGTAATCGAAGGGCAGAAGCACGCGAGATCCTGCCGGCAGGCTCTCGATTTTGTCAAAGACCGCCTTGACCATCGGGGTCGGGATCTCTGGGAAGGTCAGACCGAACATGCTTGAGATCACCACCGCCAACCCCACTCCCAGGAAGACCCATCTGCGATCGAGCTTGTCGATGGCATCGACGAATCGTGCAAAGCCGTTCACGTGAGTCTCCTCGCTTTTCTAGTCTGCCCCGAGGTAGGAGCGGTCGATTCCGATGATTACTTTCAATGAGGTTGAGATAATTCCCAGTGCAATGCCGATCATAATCGCGCGATTTCCGGCGAAGTTGAGCACTGTCATGATCTTCTCTGCCAGGTAGGGGATCTTGAGGAAGAAGAGCGAGTCGGGAAGCCAAGATGTCAGGAGGGTTCCCACAAAGGTCCGGCCCAGCAAAATGATAAAGGCCACCAGCAGCAAAATGGTAGCCTCGGCATTCTTGGCGCGGAAGGCTCGGAACGAGGCCGACGCCACATAAAAGGCCAGCAACGCGAACATCGTAGCTGCGCAGGGCCTGAAGATGTATCTGTACACGTAGTCGAAGTAGCTCCCTTCAGCCGTCACCGAAGAGCCCCTGAAGCCATCTGGATTTCCTATCTTGGTCAGGCCGATTAGGAGGACGAGAATGAAGCCCCCAACCGTCACCGCGCTGTAGCCCCAGCTCTTGTCCCGCTTGCTGATCTTGCTTCCGTGCATCATGATCAAATTGCCGGCGCCGAGGATGAATGCCACCGAGGCAATGATGTCGAAGTAGATGGCGAAATCCTCCCGCAAGGTATCAAAGGGCGGGTGGGGGATGAAGTACGCCACAACCAGCACGAAACCAACGATGGCGGTAATCATGAGCGGTATCGTTTGTCTAACCATGCTTGTTCCTCAGACTAGTCGTTGGTGACTGTGTAGTTCCGGATCCTTCTTCTCCTACACCAGCTTCATTTACCAAAAGCTCTGGGATGTCACTCTTACTAATGCGAGCATCGCTGGCCAGAGGTCGCCGGATCCTTCTCCTCCTACGCCAGCGTTGTCGACCAGAAGCTCTCAATCCAGCTGCTGATTTTCTCCAGAACGCCCCAACCCGTGATGGCCCCGAGCGAGGAGATCAGAACCCCAAGAACGATCGAAGCCATACCCAGCAGCTTGCCCACGTCCTGACCCTTGATGCTGCCGAGCTGCTTGGGGTCCCCGGAGAGATAGGCGCTGGCGGCGAAGAGCTCCTCTCCGATCAGGGTGTAGTCGCATGCGGCGACAAAGAATGGCAGCTGCGCGGGCATCGCCGTTCCGGCGACCTGGATCGCGCCGATCGAGTTGCCGGTCTCGGCCAGGATCAGGCTCTCGGCAAAGAAGGCGCCCATATAGAAGCAAGTAGCCGGCTTTTCACGCACCATGTACCCGTTCACTCCAGCTACATAGCCGAACTGTTCGTCGGTCACATAGTAGATGTCATTCTCGTTGTAGGAATCAGGGCGGCCGGCCGAAAGGTAGGCCTCCCTGACCGTCTCGCGGGCGGTGGTCATGACCAGCGCCCGGCTGGTGGGAACCACGAGTCTCGAGTCGTACTCGGCCACTGTGCGGCCGATGTGACCCAGGATCGTGATGCCTGCCACAGTCTGGATGTCGTTCATGTCCTGAATACCGGGGACGAAAAGGATCGGCCGGCCCATTTCAGTGGCGCGTCCAACAGCCTCGCTCACTGCCTCAAGCCCCGCAAGCTTGCGGATGAACGGCTTGCCGCCGGACTTGATGTGCTCGATGTAGTAAAGATTAAATCCGAGCAGAAGGAAGAGAATGATAAATGCATTCCATTGATTGGTGTTGAGCCACTGCGGGTGGGCCTGCGCGGGGCCTGCCACGCCAGAGGATACCGCGGCGGTTCCCGCAAGCGTGACGACCGTGTAGTAGTAGTTGATGCCGTTCTTGACATTGGTGTCGGTGTAAGCAGCAGCGCCAGCCGAGGCCTGGCCGATGGCCTCGAAGGGACCCGTGGCCGACTGGGCCCTGAGAATCCGGTAACCGTCAATGGCGCCCCCGGGGCCAGTGTCTTCCGGCGGGGGCGTCCATGCTACCGCGATGCTTTCCCCGCGATCGCTGGGCGTATCCCTCGCAACCACTTCCGATGGCGGGCTCACGTTTGCCGACCCCTCTCCTCTGTCCGGTGTCTGAGCTGATGCCTGGGGGGCGCTGCAGAACAGGCAGCCCATTGTAGTTATAAGTGATAGGGAAAACAGGAGGGCAAAACGAACGGATCCATGCGGAGGATCCGTGCGGTGGGAGCGGCGCACGCGTAACAGAGATCGAGGCCTCATTCCTGTACTCCCTTCGCGAGTGATCGGCTCCGTTTACAGAGGACCCGATGACAGCACATGAGTAACATTGCGGCAGTCTAGGGGATCCGGCGGTGAAGGGCAACGATTGAGACGCGTCCGGTCGGAGTCCTGATATTGCTGTCGAGTCAACAGGGCGCTACCCTGCGGGTTGGTGCATGCAGGGCGCCCCCCAGTTTTAGGGAAGGGCTGCCTGGTCCTTCGAAAGGCAGGTTCAGTCCGAGTGACAGCCCCCAGTTCCGTGCTTGGCTGAGATTCGTCCGAGGTGCGGCCATGGATCCGACCAGACAGAGAACACTCCGCGAGAACACTCCTTGGGGGGAATTGGCTCTGCAGTTGCGCTCTGGGCCGGAGCCGTCAGCGGCCCTCATTCTCGATGGCATGTTCCTCATGGACAGCGAATCGGGCGTCAGCGAACGAGCCCTGGCCGAGCGCGGCTTGGATTTGCTCCATAGGGGTCGCCTTGGCAATACCGCTCGCGGCGCGGCGCCCTGGCGGGTCTTGCTCGGCGGCATTGGACTTGGAATCACCCTGCGTGCTCTGCTTGCGCACCCGGAGGTGGGTTTTGTACAAGTGGTGGAGATCTTCCCGGCGCTACTCGAGTGGAATCGCACGCATCTGGGTTTCCTGAACGGTCATTCCCTGGATGATCCTCGCGTGAGTTGCCATGCGGGGGATCTCCTGGGTTTCCTGGCGGATCCTTTGACGTTTGACCTCCTGTTGCTTGATATCGACAACGGACCGACCTGGCTGAGCTTGCCCTCCAATGCATCCCTCTACACGGCAGGCGGGCTGGATCTCATCGGCGCGTCGTTGGCCCCAGGCAGCGTGGCCGTCTTCTGGGCCACGGAGCGGTCCCCGGCCTTTGAGGATTGCCTGAGCTCACTGCCCTGGGGGCAGTGGCACAGGGAGGAAGTTAGCTGGCGTCCAGCGCGCGGGGGGCGGGAGATGACAGATGTGCTCTATGCTCTCATCCGTAAGGGATGACGAGCTTCCAGGTATGCCCCACGCCTGAGCATTTCATGTCGACGTGACAGATGCTTCCGGTTGCGCGGCGGGAGTTGGCAGTGCTTACTTTTTCTTGCCCTTATCCTTCCCTTGCGCCTTTCGCAGAGCTTCGGCCAGGACATTGAATCCGCCAGGAGGTGCAGTGGGAAGGTTCTGGTTGCCTTTGCTGTCCCGGGTCCGACTTCTATCTGTGTTCCTTTCCGCGGCTTCGAGAAGACTCCTGCGGCTCAAACGGATGCGATGCTGGTCGTCGATCTCGATGATTTCAACCTTGACCCTCTCGCCCTCCGGGAACTTCTTGCGCAGGTTCCCCACTGTCACTTCCCGGCCCAGACCTGACTCACTGGTTGGCAGCAGACCGCTGATCCACGGGCCGAGCGCAGGCAGATCAAGGAAGACGCCATAGGGCTTGACCGTCCGCACGATCCCTTCAGCCTTATCGCCGACGGAGGCGTCATGTTCCATTCTGCCCCGGCCAGATTGTTCCTCTGCGCGCAGCGCCAGGGAGATGCGCTTGCGATGCACATCGATCCGGCTGATCTGGATGGTGATCTCCTGCCCGACCACGGGAACAGACGACTCTGCAGGCTCCTTGGAGGCCGATTGTGGTTCGATTGCTGGCGCTGGGGTAGCCTTGGCGGCTTCATCGGTCGCGGAGTCGGAAGCTGGGGGAGCCTTGGCCGCCTCTTCAGTTGGGGCCGCGGAAGTCTTCTCGTCCTGCTCTGAAGCTGTTTTGGGGGGCGGTGCTTCAGACGGCTTCTCCGCTGCTGTTACCGGTTCGCGGCGCCCCTTCTGGCCGCGCTGCTCGTACTGCGAGACGTGCAGGAGTCCCTCGATACCGGGGTATAGTTTCACGAAGGCGCCGAATTCGGTGATGCGAGTTACTGTGCCGGTTACGATATCGCCTTGGTGAAAGTGCTGATCCAGAGTTGTCCACGGGTCTTCCATGAGGGCTTTGATGGAGAGCCGGATCCGATCCCGGTCATCCTTGCCCCGCGAGATCCCCATCACCTTGACCCGGACTTTCTCGCCTTTCCTGAGTGCCTGTTTGGGATGATCGAGCCTGTCATAGGAGATCTCCGAGATGTGCACGAGGCCGTCGATACCACCGATGTCCACGAAGGCGCCGAAAGGCTGAAGGCGCATCACTACGCCCTCGAACTCCGCGCCTTCCTTGATTTGGCTCCGCAGCTCATGCAGCTTCTCGTCCCGCTCCTTGAGCAGAATAGCGCGGTGAGAAAGAACGATGCGCCTTTTGCCTTCATCCAGTTCCATGACTTTGAAATCGATTATGTGGTTCACGTATATCTCGGGTTTCTCGCACCGGCCGATCTCGATCTGGGAAAAGGGGCAGAAGGCGCGGCGGCCGTCGATGCTGACATCGAGACCGCCTCGATTGATACCGGTCACCCGGCCGCGGATAACCTCGCTGTTCTCTTTGGCCTCCTTTAGTTTTCGCATCACCTCTGCGGCAGGCGGGAATAGAGACGGTGCCAGTTTGATGCTTGGCTCAAGGCGCACGACGTATATCTGGAGGCCGTCGCCCTCTGAGAGGCTCAGGTTGCCAAAATCGTCACGCAAGTGTACCAGGTCCAGCGTGCCTTCATCGAGCACGTGGTCGCCGAGGGATAGTACGGCCTGCGTATCAGACAAGCGAAGGACCTTGCCCCAGACCCGTTGGCCGATCTTGTACTTCGGTTCAGGATGGGTCTGCGGGGCATCGCCCTCGACGGTCGCCGGTTCCTGCACGGCAGCACTCGCATCCGGGGTGCCCTCAGGGGCAGTAGGTGTCCCAGTGCTGGTACCTGTATCAGGCGCGCCCTCAGGGGCAGTAGGTGTCCCAGTGCTGGTACCCGTATCAGGCGCGCCCTCAGGGGCAGCAGGCGCCTCGGCCCCGCTACTCATTGCCTCGGACTGATCCTTCGGCGCAATGGGCGTCTTCTTCTCTTCTGTGGATCCCTGCTCCCGGAGATCGCTCTCCTGCGCGCTCACAATGTGCCTCCTGTGGCGTCTGTGAATCCCATGTCTCCTGGCTTCGAATCATTCGTTCGCTTGGGCCTCAGGGCCAATCCTTCCCAGCTGTCGAATCGACCGTTCTAGCTGCCTGTGATCAGTAACCTCGGTGGAAGGGGGAAGAAAGCCGAACGTACTGACGGACGCCTGCTATTTATAGCGATAGACGATCCTGCCCCTGTCCAGATCATAAATGGATAGTTCCACAATGACCTTGTCGCCGGGAAGGATTCGAATGAAATGCTTGCGCATCTTGCCGCCAATGTGCGCCAGGACGATGCGTTCGTCTTCGAGCAGAACACGGAACATGGTGTTTGGAAGTGCCTCCTTAACGATACCTTCGACTTCGACGGCGTCATCGCGCGGTTTGCGAACGGGAGGACCGGTGGTCAGCCTACCGCCCTTTTTCTTGTTCTTGAAGCCCTTCGCATGACCAGGCCTTCCTCCTCTGACCTTTCGTGCCATCAAACCTCCCGACCGGGGCCGCAAGCCGTCTTTTCAATCTGAGCGGCTTGGCGCGCCCGGAGCAGGATGGATCCGGCGACGCCAAGACTCGACAGACATAGGATTATCGATGAGGAATCCCCCGCATAGCAAGACCCTTTCGTTGTGGAACGAAGATTGGTGATGGCGCCTGGCGGCTTGGCAGAACACGCCGGATAGCGCCCGGTGGCGGGCCACGGACAGCGGGCAACGCAAAATGCTCTGGGTCAGGTAGACAACGAGACCCTTTGCGGAGTGGCTTGCGAATCTGAGATAATATGGCCAGAGGCTGGATGCAAGGCGGTTTCTGGCTCCGAGAGCATTTGCGGGCGAGCCGGGAGGGAACCCAAGCTTGAACTGCAGGTTCCGGGTGACGGCAAGCGCATCCGCTGTCCGATGGTGGCCAGATGGCCAATGCCAGAGCTGAGCGCCGGATCCCGTGGAGGCCTGATGAAGATCCACCGTCACGCGAGTTTGCTCCTCCTGGGGCTGCTACTGGTGGGAGGCGTGCTAGCCTCATCCCAGGATGCCGTGTCTCCGGCATCTAGGGAGATGGCTGACCACCAGTGCCACCTCTTCGGCTATCTGTTCGGTGAAGGCGCTGGGGATGAACAGATCCTCTCGATCCTGTGTCAATATCTCTACGACAAGACGGTCCCGGACCCTGGAGAATTCCGCTGTATGTCCTCCCCCGCCAGTGACGCCTCGTGGCGTGAGACCCCGAGCCGCGATGGCTGGGGGTTCGGGTACTTCCTGGCGCCACCGCACCCTGGAATCGAACGCCCGATTCTGATCAAGAGCGGCGCAGCGGCCAGCGAGGATGATCTCCGCTGGAACAGCGCGCAGGACGAGATCGGCGGCTTCGCGCTTCAGGGTGCCACGACGGTGCTGGGTCACGTGCGGCTGAGCAGCTATGGGCCCGACGGTGGAGCTCTGCCCGATCCGCACCCCTTTGCCGATTCACTGTTCGGGCGCTGGTGGCTCTTTGCCCACAACGGCCACATGGTGCCCGACACGCTCTTGCCATGGATTCCCGAGACGTTTCTTGAGCAACATCCTCTGGACTACGACCCGATCCACGTCGATTCCGAGGTCTTTTTCCGGTACTGCCTGTATGAAATCGAAAGCCTCGGCAGTGTGAAGGAGGGCTTGCTCTGCGCATGTCACCGCGTGAAGGAGTATGACGACTTTGTCTTCAACATCTGCTTCACCGATGGCGACACGCTCTGGACCGCGCATTCCCACGGCGGGCGGCCCTTCTACTTCGATGCCGTCGAAGACTCCTCTGCCTGGTGGACTTCCACGGTCTGGGAGGAGGGGGATCCACCCTTCATGTATCAGCATCACCTCTACTGGTTTACGGCGGGGAGCATGGGGGTGGCGAGCTATGAGTAGAGGAGGTGTGATGGTCTATCTGACCGCGGCAATGCGCTGGACACACACCCGGGAGGGACTTT
>JAGMDA010000587.1 GCA_023128935.1 Candidatus Eiseniibacteriota bacterium
GACGTGGATCTCTCTGAGCAGCACCCCACTTCCTGCGCCATGACCTCATTCTACTGCAACGGGCATCTCGTTACCCTCAGCGGTTGCTGCGGCGGAAGCGCCTCGGTCTTCGAGTTCCTCGTGCAATTCGGGCTGATTTGGGAGAGCGATCTCTCCTACGATGCTGGGGATGCTAGCGGACCGCGCCAATGTGCGCCATCGATCTCCCTCGTGCCCTGCGAATCGCCATCTCTGGCTCCTTGGCACCTCACGGACTGGCACATGCTGCCTCAGACCGGCGGGACTGCCTCGGTAGCAGACATCAAGTCCGCTTTGGTGCACGGTCCGGTCTGGACGGGCTTCGCTGTGTATCAGGATTTCATGGACTTCTGGTCCGGTGGGAATCCCACTCCCTATGTGCGCGAATCCGCTGTCTACCTGGGCCTGCATGCCGTACTGATCGTCGGCTACGACGATTCCGGTGACGGGTATTTCATCTGCAAAAACAGTTGGGGAAACGGCGGTCCCAACGGCGACGGCACATTCAACATCGCATATGAGGCCGACTGCAACTTCGGGCGCGACGCATCATGGGCTGATGTGGCCCCGGGTGCAGCCGACCCTGGGCCCGAGCGCGCCTGTTGCAGCCCCAGCGGCTCCTGCGTTCTGATGACCGCGCGCGAATGCGAGACCATGGGGGGCACCTGGCATTCAGACTGGGAATCTTGCGCCGGCAACCCGTGCTTGAATCCCCCTGAACCCGACGAGTACGCCTGCTGCATCGGTGAGGCTTGTCAGATCCTGACACAAGACGAGTGTGATAACGCCGGTGGGGAGTGGCAACAGGGGGTCGAGAGCTGCGACCCAGACCCTTGTGGTCTCTCGGGGCCTGTCGACCAGTACGCCTGCTGCATCGGCGAGGAGTGTCAGGTTCTGAACCAGGCGGACTGCAACACTGCCGGCGGGCAGTGGCAACAGGGAGTCGAGAGCTGCGACCCGAACCCCTGCGAAGTTCCACCGACCCCCGCTACGGCGGTCTGCTGTCTGCTGGAGGAATGCTTCCTGTTCACTGAGGTTGAGTGCACCGAGCTAAACGGCGAGTGGCTGGAGGGAACTGAGAGCTGTGACCCCAACCCATGCTATGCGCCACCACCTCCCCCTGAGGGCGTCTGTTGTATCTCAGGCAGTTGCTCTCTTCTCACTGAGGAGGCTTGCCTGGAGGCCGGCGGCGAGTTCCATGGTGATCTAGATAGTTGCGACTCGAATCCATGTTCGCCCCCGGATCCCGAGTGCGCCTGCTGTTTCGATGAAGCATGCCAGATCATGACAGAGATCGCCTGCGGCAACGCCGGCGGAACCTGGCGGGGTGAAGATCCGTGCTGCGACCCGAACCCGTGCTCGGAGGGCCCCGCCGGCGTTCATCAGATCAGCTGGGGCGCACTCAAGGCACAATTCCTGATGACCCCGAGCCAGAACAGCCTTGCACGCAAGGCCCCAGGCCAGAGGAAAACACGATAGGCCGTGCAGGGGCACGCAGGAGAGGCCTCCCATGCATGTACCACAACGACCCAGTGGTCTGCGCTTCCTGGAGAACCTGGCTTACCTGGTGCCAAGCTATCAGCGCTATAGGGACAGGAAGCTGAGGCAGGAAGAAGATTCGCGCTTGAGGGCACGCGTATATGGCCAGCTCATGCAGATGCTTCAGACCTTGGAGAAGATGCGCGATAGGTGGATCCAAGAAGCGGAATGGGGAGACCACATGGAGCATCTCGACCAGCGGCAGATGCGAATTCAGACCACCGCTGAATCGGCCCGCTACTGTCACCACGCGCTCAACGGGTTCTTCAGCCGCGAGATTTTGGATACAAGAGTTCTGGATCAGATCCTGGAGGTGGATCTCTTGATCCTCAACGACCTGGAGGTGAGCCTAGACTTCCTCACCGAACACTGTGCGACGGTCACAACGGCGCCCCGCACAGCCAGGTCCTTCTTCAGGGTCCTTGATGAAGGTTGTGGGCAGCTGGAGCGGCACTTGATCACAAGGGAAAAGATCCTGGCAGCGGCCTAGGCTCCTCGTAGATCGCTGTCAGACAAGTCTCCTCCTTCCCGGACAAACCCTCGTCTGCCCGATTCTATGCGCCTCTCGCTGGCGGTTGCCTAATTCTCCGTTGCCGGCATGACTGGTGCGGTGACTAGGAGTTTCCGCAACGTCCGTCCCAGCTCCTCGACGCCGTGCGTGCGCACCGTGTAGGCGTCGGCCACCCAGGTCGAGAAATCAGTTTCCATGCTGATGGGGTGGGATGTGTTGAAGACGAGGGATGCCGGCAGACCGGCTTTGAGGAGCTTGTGGGCCGCCTCCATCCCCTTGCCGCCGCCTGATTCCGGATCCAGCACAACGACGTTCGGGGATCGCCTCTTGGCTAGAGGGATCGTTTCCTCGATCTTGGCAGCCGTTACTACCTCATAGCCCTCATCGCGGAGGAACCGCGCATACCGCCTGCGTAGCGCAGATTGCTCTTCCACAATCAGGACCAGTGGAGTCATCCCTGACCTGCCCTCCTTCCGTGATTGGTAGGTTCCTACGTTCCACGCCCCGGCGCGGCACTCAACCTACTACTTATGGGAAAAGGGTCAGAAGGGAAAGCCCATCTCTTCTCAGCCCATATCCTTGATGTACTGGGCTCCTTTCCTGACCGCCTGTTCATTCAGTGCGAGCAGCTTCTTCTTGGAAATGAAGCTGTCAAGGTACATGCACACTTCATCAACCGTGAACAGGCCCGTCTTGGCGGCAATGGCCCCGAACATCACCATGTTAGCTGCTTTCGTGTTGCCCAGCTCATCGGCCAGTCCGGTAGCAGGCACCGCCACAGTGTCAATATCATCCCTTTTCGGCTTCTCGTCAATGATGGAACTGTTGTAGAAAATAGCACCCCCAGGGCGCACATCCGGCTCGAACTTCTTGAGAGACGGCAGATTGAATGCCGCCAGGATGTCGATATCCACGACATTCGGCGATCCGATCTGATCCGTGGAAACGTGTACGCTGCAGTTGGCCGTGCCTCCGCGCATTTCCGGTCCGTATGACGGGAGCCAGGAAACGTGATACCCAACCTTCATGCCGGTGC
>JAGMDA010000588.1 GCA_023128935.1 Candidatus Eiseniibacteriota bacterium
GATCATGTCACCCGGCTGCATCATCACAGGATCGCCTGGAACCGGCTGCCAAGGCAATGGCTCGACCTGGCACCAAGTAAGATCGTCCAAGGGAATCCCTGCAATTCCTGCGTCCAAGACCACCCACTCGCGGTCGATCCACACAGGCCACGGCTGCTCGCCACCGTAAGTGATCACATCGCGCACCCCACCTGGCATCGCCTCCCACGTCTGCCAGGGGATCGGTACCGGCTCTTTCTCAATCGTCGTCCAATAAGCCTGCACCCACGGCCACTCGAAGGGGAGGGGCCAGATCACCTCTGGTGAGAAGGTGGCACCGAAGTGGAAGGTTTCACAGAACCTGAAGGGATCGAATTTGTCGACCCAGGTGATCTCGATGCCTCCGCGATCAGGCATCTGCGGGAACATGCCCGGCGGGAAGCGGCGCGTAAGCGCCGGCACGCCCCAGGCGGGGATCTGTGTGGGGAGGAGCTCAAGCTCGTAGATCTGCCAGATCATAGAGGGATCCAGCCAGTTGCCGAAGAGGTCCAGTTCAAGGTTGTCGTACGCCATGCCGGGGTTGTTCTGGTGAACGTCGAAGTTGACCATCACGATCTCAATGACACTGCTACCATACGGAATCCCTGCCTGCGCAACAAAGCGCGTGATGATCTCATTCGGGTCCCAGATCGGCGCCACCGCATAGCGCACCAGATAACCCTGCATCCCAGGCTCCAGTGGTATGACCAAGTCGGTGTTGATCTCACCTGGATTCAGCAAGATCTCATCGAACGGGTTCCACAAAACCGGCGTTGAATCGTACTGCAGCTCTTCAAGCATGAGGATCTCCGGGCTCACGGCCCAATCACGGTAGATGATCACGGGGTAGTCGAAAGTGGGGCTCAGTGTCAGCCAATCTATGACGCCGACCCCCCCGAGTAACCACCACTGGAAGGGTACCGGGATCTGCTCGTGCTTGATGACCTTCGTCCACCACGCCTGTACATCCATCGGGGACAAGTCGGGGTTCGTCTCCACTCCGAAGTGAACCCATTCGCAGTACGGAACAGGACTGGACCGGTTGAGCCACATCGCCTCTGCGCCGTGGTCTTGGTATTCGATGCGGATTTCGTCAAAGCGGGGATCGCATCCCCAGCCATGGTACCAGTCGAGTAAATCGTCCGCGTCGACATCTCCGTAGAAGTCGACTTCGAAGTTGTCGGCCTCATCGAAACACCCCTGGTGTACGTCGAAATTGCTCATCGAGCCAGTCAGCATGACCTGTCCAGCAACGAAATCGATCAAGGCCTGGTTGATCACATGGTCTTTGATGGTCCAGGGGTGTACTTGATAGAAAACCAGCTTGTCTGGCGTGGATTGCATTAGGACAACGAGCACGTAGCCGAAACGTGTCTCAGCCATGGTGCAACCGCCGTGGATTTCATACTCGGGAAGCGTTGTATACGTGTTGATCAGTGTTCCATCCAGGGAGTACTGATACAGATCGCCTGAGTAGTCAGCGGTGGTTATCCAAAGGCAATTCGCATACTTGTCATAGGCCAGACCATAGGCACCGGCAATCGCTGGGCCCAGGTTTTCGCAGATGGCGCTGCTGCCCCAAACCCCATCCCACGTCATCCTGACGAGATTCTCGCCAAACCCGCAGGTGTAGAAATGAGTGCCGTCATGAGCCAGCGCGCGGTTCACGTTCAGACAGCCCGTGAAGGAGCCTGCGTAGGCGTAGTTGTTGTCGTAGCCATCGACGAGGACGCAGTGGCTGCCGAACATATGCGTGCCGTCATAGGTCAGATCCCGATGCCCCCAGCCGGTTGCGCCGGCCCCCTGCGGCACACTTGTGATCAAGTGCCCGCATTCATCGATGATGTAGAAAGTGCACTGCCCGGTTGTTCCATCTCCGGCGGATACCCAGAAATGCTGGCCATCGAAGCCAACCCCGACGCAGTGCTGGTCACCCCCGGTGGCGAGATCCAGATCAATCTCATAGACAATCGGGAAGCTGCCATCGGCGCTTCCGGGGGTTGCCGGGGTTGGTGCGACATCTGTCGCCGCGTGCGCGCCAGCACAGGCAACGGTGAGCAGTGCCAAGGTGCCAAGGAGTGCTTTCATCTTCTCGTCCTCCTTCGATCCGCTCTCGCCCGGATGAGCATTGCGCGGATCTGAATGCTCTCTCCCCTCCGCCTTGCGGATCTGCTGCCGCTTGAGCAGCGACCGCACTTGCATTCTTCATCATTGCATGAAGTTACGCGCCCGGGTGCCTTGTTGGGAACCGGCGCTCTTCCGCGCGGGCGACCCCGGTTTCTCGGAGGGACCTTCGGCGTGTCTGCGCTCACGGGGGGCTTAAGCTGAATTCAGGTCGCATCTTGAGGGAACCTGCACGAACCGGGCTTGCGCGCGTCTGATCCAGCACAGGCCAAACATGTCTTTCACTAGTATGATTACTCCTACGCCCTGCTCCTGCGCAACTCATTTCTGGGGCCCAGGAGGCGGGAACCACGCGCCTGGGGCCAAGGAGGCGGGAACCACGCGCCTGGGGCCAAGGAGGCGGGAACCACGCGCCTGGGGCCAAGGAGGCGGGAACCACACATCTGGGGCCCAGAGGATATCCCCAAGATCGCACTACCAGTGGCCGAAACCATGAAGAGACTGCTGACTGGCACGGTGAGGAGACATCGACCGCCGCGGTGGGCGGTGCAGTGCCCCAAAGCGTAAGTTCAGCAAGGGCATTCCATGGCGAGGGCGATCTTGCATCGGCCTTCCTGGAGAAGCGACCGGAGAGACTGCAGCCAATGGGTGATGATAGGCAGGAGGAAGCCCTGGAACCGCAAGGGCCAAACGGCGACGGTGCCGGTGCCAAATCACCGGAGGCCGCGAGTGAAGCCAATCGTTATACATCCATTCCGCTTTCCAGTCTGAGAATGGATACAGTCACCGGCTTCAACCTCTACATGAAGGTCGGGAAGGATAAGTACGTCCTCTATCGAGGGGTCGATCTCAAGTTCACTGAAGAGCACAAGGCCAAGCTGCACCAAAGCAAGGTGAGAAGGCTTTACATCTCGGCTTCCGAACGCAGTCACTACCTGCGTTACCTGGAGGGCAATCTCGCTGGAATTATAAACGACTCAGCGCTGCCCGATGGACAGAAGGCGCAGATCCTCTATGACTCTGCCACTCACATGATTGAGGATGTATTCGACAAACCCACAGTCGGCGAGAACATCGAGCGTTCCCACGATCTTGTCGATGTGACTGTGAGGCATTTGCTCAAGGGGCCCGCGTCTCTGACGAGCATGCTCAATAGCATGTCCTTTGACTACCGGGTTTATTCACACTCAGTGAATGTGTGCGTCTTCGGCATAGCGCTGGGCAGGCGCATTGGACTCAGCGCCGCGGAACTCAATCAACTTGGAGCTGGTCTGCTACTGCATGACGTGGGCAAATCCGTGATCGATCCGGCCATTCTCAAGAAAGAAGGCCCGCTAACAGATGAAGAATGGGCGATTATAAAGACGCACCCCGAGCGTGGCGTAGAGCTATTGAAGGACTCGAATGGAATGGCCCCGGCCAGTCTATCTGTTGTACTCCAGCATCATGAGAAGTGCTCAGGGGAGGGATACCCGCACGGCCTGCGGGAGGAGGAAATACACCTGTACGCAAAGATTGCTGCCCTGGCGGATGTCTTCGATGCCCTGACAACGGACAGACCCTATGGGCAAGCCTCCGACTCGTTTCCTGCAATCCGAATCATGCAATCGGAGATGGCGGGTGCCTTCAGCGAGCGGTTGCTTCGTGAGCTAATCCTGATGATGACTGGCAGTAACCTGGAGGTCCCCGCTGCTGGTTCCCCGGTCGACAGTACTAGCAAGAAGAACCTTCGGGCCTCGGGATAAGGGACCATTTGAACACTTGGGATGGGCGTGAATGGAGATCACCCCAGTCAAGTTGAACGCGCGTGACGTGGGTGACACTGTACAGGGCAGGAGATAGTGGCGTGAACAGTATCGAATGCGAAAAGCACAGCGAGGAGACTCGGGTGGACGAGGGCTTCGAACCGTCGGAACGAACAGAGCATGAGGTTTCTGCTGGGCGGGTTGTGATCGAGACCGACGAAGGTGGATTCCTGGCGGCGCTCAGCCTCTATCCGGAAGGTTCAAATGTGGCCTTCAGTGAGGCGGAATTGATCACGATCCTTGGTGAATGCGGGGTGACCACTGGGCTTGAGATCGAAGAGATCCAACGGGTGATTTCGCAGGTAGCATCCAGCGTGGAACCGGTTGAACGGGCCATCATTGCGAAGGGGCAGAAACCGGTCCCGGGCCAGGACGCGTATCTGGAACACACGCTGATCGACAGCTTAGAGAAGGATGAAACCGACCCAAAGGACCCAAAGCTGTTTTGCCAAAGGCGCATCGTCAACGTTCTGGCGGGTCACGAGATAGCGGTCTACTACCCGCCAGAAAATGGCATCGCAGGTCTTACTGTTCGCGGGATGCCGATCCCGGTCAAACATGGCGCCGACACGACCCCGAAGCCAAGCAGGAACATCCGCCGCGAGGGATCTGCGTTCACTGCGGGAACCGACGGGAGACTGGTCATTGAGGATGGGGCTCTCTACGTTGATGAGGAACTGAGAATCAACGAGGCACTGACGCCTGCGTTTGGCGATGTCGACTTCGTGGGAAAGCTAGTCGTCAATGGGGATGTCGAGGCTGGTCTCCGGATTCGGATCGAGAAGGATGTTGAGGTCTATGGATCGGTGATCGGTACCGACCTCCTCTGCAAAGGCAACATGAAGGTTAGGAACGGTATCATCGGTTCTGGAAACACCGAGATTGTTGTCAATGGTGATCTTGAGGTCGACTTTGTGGAGAATGCGGTCTTGAAGGTGCGGGGGGCATGTACTGTCAGAGATAACTTCGCGACTAGTACACTAATTTGCAGCGACACGTTAACAGTGATGCAGGGCCGCGGCCTGTTTCTGAGCGGATCGGCGACTGTGCGCAATGAAATAAAGGTCAAGAATGTGGGAAACTCCGAGGGGGGGACGGTCAAATTCTTCGTCGGAAGAGACCTGCTGGCCGAGGAGGAGAAGCGGGCGATTGAGAGCGAGATAGAGCGGCTCGAGCTGGTGATCGAGGAGCTCAAGAAGCTCGAAAAAGCAGCAGGTCCCACAACCGCTACCTATCGCTCGCTCTCTCAGAGCAAGCGTGAAGGGATTCTCGCGCGGTTGGACGAACTCCCCCCGCTGGAGGAAGAGCTTGCAGACGCAAGGGAAGCCAACGGCGAACTTGAGTCACAGATCGTGCCTGTACAGAGCGCTAGCGTGACGGTCGTCAAGACTCTATATCCCGATGTGATTGTTGAGTTCCCCATAGACAGGATCAAGGTCCATACAGCTCTGAGTGGCGTAACCATCGTTTTCGATGAGGAGGAGTCCCGGATCGAAAT
>JAGMDA010000589.1 GCA_023128935.1 Candidatus Eiseniibacteriota bacterium
TGAACGGGTACTGGTGCGTCGATGGCTGCGTTGGGCTCGAGGTGATTGCGCCGTATTCAGCCTCGCGGATTTCACAACCTTTGCTGCTTTGGTTGCGGCTGTTGAGCGGACCGCGGTTGCGGGTGACGAGCCGGCGGCCTGGCGACTACCGCTCATTGTCCGAGAGGGGCCAAGGGGATAGGGCCAGCCCTCGTTTTCCACCGGGCTCCGCCGAGGCCGGGTCCGCATGGGGCCCGGCGCTCAAACAGGTCCTCACTCGCCCTGCGGGCTCGCTGCGGAACTCGCGGCGGGTCCCATACGGACCCCAGCCTCGGCTCCTCGGTGGACTTGCATAGGTCATGCTTGAGAAACACAGCGACAGCTGATTGGCCGCAGGCTCCGCGGGTTGGTGCGATGATGACCGCCTACATTGCCGATTGCCCAGTATAGGGGGATGGGTGTTCAATCGTTGTGCCTACTTTTTCTTTACAGGCGACGTGTCACTGAAATGCGGGAATACTGCGATGGGCAGATTCCCAGGGCGGAGGAAGGTGAGCCATGCCCTCCATGACAGTGTTGTCTCTCGGCGGGAATGCGATCCTGCCGGCTTCACGGCCGGGACGGATAGAAGAGCAGTTCCGGGTCACAGAAGCGACCATGGTGCAGGTTCTGGGCCTGCTACGGGCCGGAGAGCGCGTGATCCTCACACATGGGAATGGCCCGATCGTAGGGAATATCCTGATCCGGAATGAGGCTGCGGCCAACCTTATCCCGCCCACACCCCTCTACATCTGCGGGGCCGACTCCCAGGGCGGGATTGGTCTCATGATTCAGCAAGCCCTGCACAATGTGTCCAACCGAGAGGGCATCGATACGCATGTCGTCACCGTCATCACGCAGACGGTTGTGGATCCTCGGGACCCGGCTTTCGCGAATCCCACCAAGCCGATAGGACCATTCTACTCAGATTCAGAAGCCCGAGCCTGGGAGCGCGAGCGCGAGTGGAAGATGGTCGCAGACGCCGGCCGCGGGTGGCGGCGGGTTGTGGCTTCTCCAGAGCCGATCCGGATCGTTGAACTCGAGACGATCCGGACCCTCGTGGGGATAGGACAGGTCGTGATTGCGGCCGGCGGAGGTGGCATACCGGTATTGCAGACGGAGTCGGGGGAGTATCACGGCGTGGAGGCGGTTGTCGACAAGGACCTGGCTTCCGTGGTTCTAGGCGCCGCTGTGGGCGCACAGCGGCTCATCATTGTAACCGTGGTTGACCGCGTTGCTCTCAACTACGGCAAGCCTGACCAAAAGGACCTGGAGACGATGACTGTCGCCGAAGCCCGGCGCCATTTCGACGAGGGGCAGTTTCCTCCGGGCAGCATGGGGCCAAAAATCCTTGGCGCCATCCGCTTCCTTGAGAGCGGCGGTAGAGAGGTCCTGATCACATCTCCGAACCAGCTCGCCAGAACCCTGGCCGGTGAGGGTGGGACACGCATCGTTCCTTAAGGGCTCGCCCAAGAATAACTTC
>JAGMDA010000059.1 GCA_023128935.1 Candidatus Eiseniibacteriota bacterium
GATACGAGCCTCAGTGCGTCGGCGGCGTCATAGCCTGTCACAATTCCCCACACGGCGTCGCAGTAGGCGTCACCATCTAGGCCTCTGGTGAAGGGCCACACGTTGTTCTGCACAAAGCTCGCAGATGCCGTTGGCACATCACAAACGAATCCGATATGAGACGGGTGGTACTGCCCCACGTCAGCCTGCACCTCATTGAGAGACACGTTCCATATAAAAAGCTGTCCCTGATATCGCGCGACCAGTGCATCGGCAACAGCTTGCCACGCGGGATCGCTGTAGGTTGTCTGCTTGATCACTACAGCGTATATAAGGGGAGGAGGCGCTTGGTAGACAATCGCGAAGGTGTCATCTGACACATCCTCTGTCCAGTTCTCGCTGGCGTCACAGACTTTGACCTTTACCAAGCACTCTTCGGAGGGGGTATTCGGGACCTGCCAAGCATGGCTCCCTGGGTTGCCCGTGTGCGACGCAATGAATACCCAATCCTCGCCGGCAGTTGTTGAGTAGTAGACGCTGTCGGCCACTACCTCCACATTATCGTCGGCCACCCACTGTATGATATGCCACTCGAAGGTTCCCCAGCTTTCCCCGCCGTTGGGTTCGACAACCTCCACGGTTGGCGGCGTTATGTCGGGTGCGATCGTAAATACTGCGTCCGATTCATCCACAGCAGAGTTATCACCACCATCATAAACGACGACCCTGACAAGGCACTCGGCCGATGGAGTGCTGGGAATGGTCCATTCATGGCTCTGTGGGTTTCCCTGATGCGATGCAATGAATTCCCAGTTAGCTCCGTCGTCAATGGAGTAGAAGAGACTATCGCAGGAAATGCCCATGTCGTCTTCAGCTATCCACGTGATCTCGTGCATTTCGCCAACAGTCCACTCCTCGCCGCCATTGGGAACCGTCACGGTCACCGTTGGATCAAGGGTGTCAGGAACAGTGGGGGACAGGCTTATGTTGTCGAAGTAGATGTCGCACACATGATCCCCGTATCCATTCCAGTTGTGCCCCGCGAAATAGAACGTCACGAGATGACCTGCCCAGGCCTCGATGTTGACCTGATGGGATTCCCAGGGGTAGCTCTGTCCACTGCCGCCACCACCACCCGTACGAAACAGTCGGGTATAGGTGCCCGTGGAATCGGCATCCATGATCCAGACATAACCACCGTCGTGCCAGGACGAACCTGATACCTCCATGTGGAAGTTCAGCGAATCGGCGACCCCAGGTATGAGGACGGATTGTGACACCATCTCCCATTGACTATTGGGGGTCCATTGCCCGGACGCATGGCCGGAACCTATGTGAAGGTGCGCGCACCAGCTGCCCTGATGCTGAACCACCTCCGCTGAATGGGGTCCGGTAACTGTCCAGGCAGTGAAATCGCCTGTCTCAAAGTCGCCGTTCTGCAGTTGCTGCGCGTCCGCGGAGGAGGCGCACCACAGGGTCATGACGGCAACTATGCCGACTAGCGCCAGTACACGCTCGGCCAGTCCCGAGCTATTGCTCTTTCTAAGCATTGTTTCCTCCCTCCATTGCCAAGGTGATGGTTTTGCTTTCCGCTGTGTTGTCTCCTGGTGCATTTGGTCCAAAGCTCTTTTTGGCGGAGCTGCCGCCGCATAGATCAGGTGATACTATTCAATCCGCACATGGCACAGCGTAGAGGCCTTCGTGCCCGTATGCAGACGACAGAAAAAGATGGCGCTCGGGACCACCGATACTACCTAGCGTTCTGCGGGTCGCGTAACAGAAGTAGTCACTGCCGGGCCTAATCTGTGTTCTTTTCTGCAGTCGAACTCGAAACGATCGCGTCCCAAATGTGGGCAGAAAAGTTCGGGGTTCTTCTGCGACCCAGTTCATCTTGAGCCTTCCTACGCAAGCTGGTCAAGTGGTTATAATCCACGGTTTCCGCTCGCCCGAGGTGGAAGCACGCTCATCCCCCCAAGGCGCGTCACCTTGTGTCTTTGGATCCTCCCGGCCGCCAGGTGTGTCGGGAGTTGTGTTCTTCATTGGTGTGAAGAACCTGAGTTCGCGGTTGCAGGATTGCCGAACTCGCGCGAGAGGGGCCGGAGCCTGCACTCGCGAGATCTGTAGGAGCCTACAATTGTGCCCCGGGGCACAATTCTTCGTAACCCTCAGAACGACAAACGGATAGCAATTCAACACCCTGTCGCGCCAATGCAATCACGGGGACCACCTCTGATCACCCAGCCGATCACTCCACCGAACGTGATCAGCACCGCGATCTGCAGATTGACGATGTAGCCCACCGCCACCAGTGCGGCGCTCATGTGGGAGCCGATATAGAAGACGCGCCGGGCTAGCGCCACTTCATGAACCAAAGATCATGGTGGTCCCGGTAGGGCCGCATTTGCGGCAGACGCTGGTCATAATCGCGCACCATACGGGCGAGTACCCCAGAGAGTCCGATCAGCGCGACTAGGTTCGGGAAGGCCATCAGACCGTTGAAGATGTCGGCAACGCCCCAGATCACTTCCAGCTTGACCGCTGCTCCGATCGGGATCAGAGCCACGTAGATCCAGTGATAGGTGCGCACCGCTCGCTTCCCGTGATGCCCGAAGAGAAAGTAGATCGAGCGGTCGCCGTAGTAGCTCCAACCGATGATCGTCGTGAAGGCGAAGAAGACGAGTCCGAAGGAAACCAGGTGGGCACCAAAGCCGGGCAGCCCAGTTTCGAACGCCTCGGCAGAGAGCGCCGCGCCGTTGTTCTCACTTAGGCCCAGGATCCCGCTAGTGATGATCACCAGTGCCGTGATTGTGCAGATCGTGATCGTGTCGATGAACGGGCCAAGCATCGATACCAGGCCCTCGCGCACCGGCTCCTTCGTCTTGGCAGAGGCATGGGCAATGGAAGCGGAGCCCAACCCTGCCTCGTTTGAGAAGAGCCCGCGGGCGATCCCGTGGCGCATTGCTTGGGAAAACGTATAGCCAACCACACCACCGCCGACCGCAGTTGCCGAGAAAGCCCCCCGAAAAATGGCAGCGAAAGCGGCCGGGATCGCATCGACGCGCGTGGCCAGGATCATCAGTGCGAAGACGACATATAGAACAGCCATCAGTGGCACGATCTTCTCCGCCACCCGTGCGATCCGGCGCACTCCGCCGATGATCACAAAGGCCACCAATACCGCCAGTACAACGCCGATCCCCAGTTTCGACCAGGCGACATACCCCATGGATCCGAGTTCGAAGCCGGATCCGCGCCCCAGGTAACGTGATATCGGGTCAGCCACCGAATTCGCCTGCACCATGTTGCCGATACCGAAGGCGGCTATGGCAGTGAAGAAGGCAAAGAGCCAACCGAGCCAGGGCGCACGCAGACCATCGCGCAGATAATACATCGGCCCGCCGGCGACGACCCCCTCGGCATCGATCTCCCGATAGCGCTGGGAGAGAATGCTGCCGACGCCCTTCGTGCACATCCCGACCAGGCCGGTTACCCACATCCAGAAGACCGCGCCCGGGCCGCCTGCTACCAGCGCTGTCGCAACGCCTGCGATGTTGCCCGTGCCAATTGTGGCCGAGAGGGCAGTCGATAGGGCTTGGAGATGGGTCGTCTCCCCACGGTCCTTGGGATCATCCCATCTGCCGGAGATCAGGGACCAACCGTGCTTGAACAGCCGCACTTGAATGAAGCGCATGCGGATCGTCAGATAGATGCCCGTGCCCACCAGCACGAACATCATGAAGTGACCCCAAATCCAGCCATCGACCGTACTGACCACCGTCGCGAAATCCATCAAGCCCTCCCGTGATCGGATCGCAGAACCAGGGGCCAGCCCAAATTCCTCACCCGACATCTGCTGCACTGCGCGCATCTCATGCGCACTCACCTTCGTCAATGCTCGGAGAGAAATCTGGGCTAGTCCGGCTTGGGTTCGTACAAAATGGACCCAGTCGGCCCCGGGGCATTATCGGGGCCGCGCACAACCGCGGCAACCCTCAAGGATCATGGGGGCAAAGTGGCCGGGACCAGTAACAGGTTCCCATGCCACTATGGGCTTCATACCGGATGGCACGCTGGGGTTGCGGCAGACCTTCCCGGGCAAGCTCATCAAGATCACCCTCACCCCACCCCCAAGAACGTCAACCACGCCAGCAGTGTAATCATCGATGCCACAGTCGTGCCAATGACGATTGCAGCTCCGAGCTGCGGATCACCTTGCATCTCCCGGGCCATGATGTAGCTGACTACTGCCGTGGGGCAGGCCATGATCATAACGGGTACACCGAGATCGATCCCTTCCAGACCGAGTTTGCGCAACGTGCCGAAGATCAGCGCCGGGTAGAGGATGAGCTTGATGATCGCGGCCACTGCCGTCCCGGGTATATCCGAGCGGAGCTTGCGGAACTCCAGACTCGCACCTACACAGAGCAGCCCCAGTGGCGCCGCCGTCCTTCCGATTAACGCCAGCGAACGATCGATGCTGACCGGCAGACCGATGCCCAGCAGCGAGTAGAGGAATCCCCCGCCACAGCCCCAGATCAGCGGATTCTTTGCAATCCGCAGAGCAGTATTCACCCAGAGATTTGGATCGCGAACGCTATGCTGTTGATGGGGCAGGGTTAGGACGAGAACCGCTAGAAGGTTATCGACCACCACCATAAAGCCGATCAGGATGGATGCCGGGCCAAGCGCCGGTTCCCCGTAAGCGTAGAGGACGACAGGGAGGCCAACGAAGACTATGTTGCTGCGCAGAGCACCCTGCGTCAAAACGCCCCGTCGTGCCGGCGTGAGCCGGGCGCTGCCGGCATAGACAACAACTGTCACCAGAACTGTCATGCCCCCAATCGCCAACAGCATGGGGATGCCGGTTCCCCAGTCGAACGAGTTCTGCGCCGTGCTGTAAAAGAGCAGCAACGGTGCAGCCACGTAGAAGACGAGCCTGGAGAGCCACGCGTTTGTGTCCTCGCGGATGAAGCCGAGCAGGCGGAGACCATACCCCAAGCCGATCACCAGGAAGACCGGCAGCATGATATTGAGCACGTTCATGCGAGCAACCGTGCGTCCCCTGCATCTGGTTGTCCAGTGGAATCGCTCCTGACGCCTTCCCGCGCAACTCAAGTCGGCAAGGCCTCGTTAGGTTCGAAGTCAGGCGTGTGGCCTCAGACCGCTGTACCGGTATGGCTCATCTGGGTCGCACCTCGTCCAACATGTCACTCAGATTATGGCGGCCAGCCCAATCCTCCAGCATGTACGGAATGCCCGCTGAATCCAACCGAGACACAGCTGATTTCAGGAACTCGAGCTGCTCGTTCATGGACGCCGCCTACCGTAGAACCTCCTGCACCACAAGGAAGCAGACAGGAAGACCTGCGCGCGCCTTCACGGGTCCAGCTTTCGGCCCAAGATATTTCCTTGGACCCTAGCGGGTAGCAGCCGCATGTCTCTATCTTCAAGGCAGCGCAACAGTTGCAGTTCCGCCACATGTCTTGACCATTTGAGTTCCCACCACAACCTATTCGCTCCTTCTTTCTGTTTCCCGCTATAATAGCCTTGTTCGATGTGCAGTTGTTCCTCCGATGTGCAGTTGTTCCTCCATAGAAAGGACTCGTTGCATGACTCAAGTTCGTTTTACCGTTTTCCTCACCCTGGCGGCCGTACTTGTTATCGCGCCAGACGCACCCGCTGATGGAACCGGTGGTATCTCTCCTGAGTTCGCCCGCAAGCTCCAGGAAACGCGCCTTACGCCCGCCGAGCAGGCGATCGCCGACATCGTCGCCAACGGCAGCATAAAGGACGTGGCCCTCAATCGCGCTAAGTACATCTCCCACGACGGCATCATCAACCACCGCATCAAGTCCGGTGACGTGACCAATCAGAAGGGTTCTGGGCGTTGCTGGATGTTCGCTGGGTTCAACACGCTGCGTCCGCAGGTCATCAAGAGATTCGGTCTTAAGAGCTTCGAGTTCTCCGAGTGCTACCTCCAGTTCTGGGACAAGCTTGAAAAAGCCAACAAGTTCCTGCAGGAGATGATCGACTACGCCGACCAGCCGCTCGATGATCGCCGCGTGGAGATCATCATCGACAGTCCCTTGGGAGACGGCGGTTGGTGGACCTACTTCGTCGATTTGGTGCAGAAGTACGGCGTGGTACCCAAGGAAACCATGCCCGAGACTTACAACAGCTCGGCCACCGGCACGATGAACCACTTG